>DATHAW010000409.1:0-7644 GCA_035296465.1 Spirosoma sp. | reverse complement strand
GGCCGGTGTGGCCGCAGCCGTAGGCACGGAAGCCTTATTTATCATTGATGGCGATTTGCAGGACCCTCCCGAGTTACTGGGTCAATTTTACCAAAAACTTCGCGAGGGCTACGACGTGGTCTATGCAATCCGGAAAAAGAGGAAGGAAAGCTGGTTCAAACGAATGGCCTACTCAACGTTTTATCGCCTGATGCGCTCCATCTCCTACGTTGAGATACCGCTTGACAGCGGGGATTTCTCGCTTATCAGCCGACGTGTGGCCGATGTCTTAAGTCAGATGCCGGAAGAAAGCCGTTTCATTCGCGGCATGCGGAGCTGGATCGGTTTCCGGCAAATTGGTGTCGAGTACGAGCGCGATGCCCGCCAGGCTGGCGAGTCGAAATATTCGTTTAAGATGTTGCGCAGACTCGCCTATAATGGCATTTTTAACTTTAGCGAATACCCCGTTAAGCTTGTAACGCGGTTAGGTATGATTACGTTAGCAGTTGCCATAGTTTATCTGATTCAGACGCTGATTAAAAAATTCGTCTATGGCGACGTGCCACAGGGGTTTACGGCGCTACTGTTTGTAATTATCTTGTTCAGTGGTGTTCAACTGATTGCGCTGGGCATGATTGGTGAATACGTCTTGCGCATATTTTTTCAAACAAAGGGGCGCCCTTTATACGTAGTGCGGGAGGTAATACGAAGGCAGGAACGCCAGCCAATCTCAGGTGCCAACACAATGCTGCCTCAATATACTGAACCCAACCAGCCTGTGTAGAGCAATTGGTTTTCTCCAAATTACTATGATTTCACTCGATACTACGTCTCTCGTTAAAGTAGTTGTTGTGCTTGGCCTGGCGGTGGCTGTGTGGTTGCTTTTAGCGAATCGCCAGCGGATTGGTCCTTTTCTGCAGCGCCACGAACGGGCCACTATTTACCTGACGTTTGTGGTCCTGCGGTTGGTGCCGTTCGTGGGTGTCTACCTGGTGCTTAACCAGGAGCCACGTAACGATGTCGAGTTTTTTTACCGCAAAGCAACGGCTGTCTTGCAGGGCAAACTCGTTTACCGCGATTTTATGTCGTATCACGGGCCACTGTTTAGTTACCTGATCAGTTGGCCCCTGCTGCTTTGGCGCGACGGTAAGGTGCTGGTGTTGCTAATGGCGTTGGTCGAATTAATTATTGCCATTGCTACCCTGCGTCGCTACCGGGCCACTTCCGATACGCCCATTGTGTGGTTTGTGCTGTATTACCTGCTGCCGCTTCCGTTTGTTGCGTTGGTTTTGTGCGGGCAGGAAGACGAGTGGATGTGGGGGTTCTGCCTGCTCACGCTTGCCCTGCCGCCGGGTCGCCGATTTAGTTTTTGGTGTGGCGTGGTATGGGGCGTGGGCATGCTGACCATCAAGTTTATGCTGATCGTGTTTTTGATTCCCTTATTTTTTATTGTTCCAAACCGGTTTCAGTATGTGGCTGGTTTGTTGGTCGTAGGCCTGCCGAGTATGTTTATTCTATACGCGCTGGTTGGTATGGATTTTCTAATGCCTATTCAGCACTCGTCGCTGCCGATGACGCCCAACCTCGTTAGTGTGCTGCGGCCCATGCTGGGCACTTATTTTGAACAGATTCCCCTGACTTACCTTAACTGGACCGGGCTGTTGGCAACCATTGGTGGTGCCTCGTTAGTCGGTCACCGGTTTCGGTCGATTGGCTATCGGCAATTGCTACCGTTGCTGTATGTATTTACGTTTGGGCTGTTTATGATTTGCCTGCCGAGTTCACCCGGATTCTACTTATACGCACACGCCCTGCCGCTGGTATTCGTGGTCTTGTCCAGCGGTCGGGGCAGGCAGGTCTGGCCTGCTTTCACCGTGCTGAACGTGCTGGCCGTTACCCAAACCATTTTGTCAGTCGTGTATAACAAGCAGGATTTGTACAACGGCTGGTCGCAAATCAACGGTCTCACCGAATGGGCCGATTACGGCATGCAATGCATTCAGGTTGGTATTTTTGTGTATCTGCTGTGGGTTGTGCTGGATCAGATGCGGACGGTAGCCGGGCAAGAGCAATTCACCAAAATGCCTTCGTCGGTCCCGGCGTCCTGAGACCGTCCTAAGTCATTTTTGCCTGCTTATTAACGCGTACATGTTATTTAATTCACTCCAGTTTTTACTGTTTTTTATTGTCGTTACGCTCACCTACTTCGGCCTGAAGTGGCAGGGGCGCTGGGTGCTGCTGTTAGTAGCAAGTTGCTACTTCTACATGGTTCTCAAGCCGGAATACATCCTGATTCTGTTTCTAACGATCGTAATTGATTACATAGCGGGCATCTGGATAGAAAAGTCGACAGGTCCGACCCGGCGATGGCTACTGATCCTGTCATTGATTTCTAACCTTGGCATTCTGGCATTTTTTAAATACCTCGGCTTTTTTACCGAAAACGTATCGTGGTTATTTTCGCAGTTCCACATGCCGGCAGTTGCCGATCAGGTGTTCAGTTTAGGAAACCGGCTGTTTGTTAAAGTATTACACGTTTTTGGCGAGAGTGGAGTTGCCTCCTTCAAAGACAACAAGAGTATTCTGCCCGTTGGGTTGTCGTTCCATACGTTTCAGGCCATGAGCTATACCATTGAGGTATATCGTGGCAACCAGAAGGCTGAACGGCATTTTGGTATTTATGCGCTCTACGTCATGTTCTACCCGCAGTTAGTGGCTGGTCCCATTGAACGCCCCCAAAACGTGCTCTGGCAGTTTCATAAGACATTTCCCTACGACGCTGAGAACGTAAAAGCAGGACTGATGCAGATGGCGTTCGGGCTATTTAAGAAACTCGTTATAGCCGACCGGTTGGCTCTGCTCGTTGATTACGCCTATCGTGACCCTGGCCAGCACAATGGACTGACCCTGTTAGCTGCTACGTTTTTTTATACCATCCAGATCTATTGCGACTTTTCGGGTTACTCCGACATTGCTATTGGGGCCGCGCGGGTCATGGGCTTCTCGCTCATGGAAAACTTCCGAACGCCCTACATCGCCCAGTCGGTGTCTGAGTTCTGGCGACGCTGGCACATCTCGCTCTCAACCTGGTTTCGCGACTACCTCTACATTCCCCTCGGCGGCAACCGTAAGGGCGAAGTCAGGCAGTACGCAAACATGATGATTGTGTTTCTGGCCAGTGGTCTATGGCACGGACCTAACTGGACCTACGTCATCTGGGGTGGGCTCAACGGATTCTACCAGATTCTGGCCGTGCTACGCGACAAACTCCTGGCGCGGTTAGGTTTCACGGCCGCACCCGCCCGGCTAATTAACTCACCCGCCGATGACAGAAGCCCTAAATCGCCACTACGTGTTGCGGGAAATGTGCTGTTTACGTTTGTGCTGATAATGCTGACGTGGGTGTTTTTTCGCGCCCGAACAGTCAACGATGCTTTTCTGATTCTGGGCCGGATTGCCACACTCTCGCCGTTCGAGCGTATCGATAGTCCCCTGAATTCGGTCGAAATGTGGTTTAGCCTGTTCCTGATCCTTTTTCTAATGGTGAAGGAGTACTTCTACCTTAGTATCCCTACTGTCAACACCGCCCGGTTCGCGGTGCTGTTCGTGCTGATTACGTTCGTTACTTACCTGTTTGGCGTCTTCTCGTCTAACCAGTTTATCTATTTCCAGTTTTAATGCGGGCTTGGTTGAGCTTTACGAAAATTGCTTGTTTAGTCCTATCTAACAAGCTGACTAATAGTTGTTGGCTCAAACCTCAATGCTGTGCCATTTATACAGTATCGTAATCCCGTTGGCTCTGGGCCGTCGTTGAAAACGTGGCCTAAGTGTGCATCGCAAACCGAACAGCGGACTTCGGTGCGGTTGCCATCCGGTTCGGTATAGACGGCGTTTGGAACGATGGTCGCTGAGAAACTTGGCCAGCCCGTGTTGGAATCATACTTAGTTTGTGAAGAAAACAGTCGATTGTGGCAACCCGCGCAGGCGTATATCCCTTTTCGATGCTCGTGCGTAAGGGGGCTGCTGTTGGGCCATTCGGTATCGCGGTTGCGCATGACACCGTATTGAGAACGCGTCAGCACATTACGCCATTCAGCATCCGTTTTTTCAACCCGTCGGTTGTCAGGCGACGTAGTGCCGGCTGGACGGCGGTGGGGTGGCCGTGGAGTGCTAAAGTAAGTCCCGTAGAGCCACAAACTACCCGCCAGCAACATGGCAATCACCATAAAAACAAGCGTTTGCTTCATACGGATAAAACAGATCCGCCTGCGTTACTGGTTCATCGCCCAATGGCTACTTTCCGGAGAATTGAGTCGATGACCTGTAATGTTGTAACACCGTCGGCTTCAGCTTCGTAGTTGAGCATGATTCGGTGGTTGAACACATCGGGTGCTACTTCCTTGATGTCTTCGGGCAGGACGTAGTCGCGCCGGTCGAAGTAAGCGAGCGCTTTGGCAGCCAGGTTAAGGTTGATGCTGGCCCGTGGCGACACGCCATACTGAATGTAACGGGCTTCGTCGCGCAGGTTATAGTCCATGGGTTTGCGCGTGGCAAACACCAGTTCGATAATGTAGCGTTCGAGGGTTTCCGAGATGGTGATGCCGTTAATTTCGTCGCGTATGGCTACCAGGTCATCTTTGCCCAAAACGGGCTGCACCTCGTAATCGAAATTCATGTTTGACATCCGGCGCATCACGGCCAGTTCATCTTCTTTGTTCAGGTAGTCGACAAACACCTTCATCATAAACCGGTCGACCTGCGCTTCGGGCAGCGGATACGTACCTTCCTGCTCCACGGGATTTTGCGTCGCCAGCACCAGAAACGGGCGGTCCAGTACGAACGTTTCCTCGCCGATGGTTACCTGTTTCTCCTGCATGGCCTCCAGCAGGGTGGCCTGCACCTTCGCAGGTGAACGGTTGACCTCGTCGGCCAGGATAAGGTTGGCAAAGATTGGCCCCTGCTTCACCTCAAACTCACTGGTCTTCTGGTTAAAGATCATGGTTCCGATCAGGTCGGCGGGCAGCAGGTCGGGAGTAAACTGTATGCGCTGGAAATCCAGCTCCAGTACTTTTGATAAAGTGTTTATAGTCAATGTTTTGGCTAATCCCGGTACGCCTTCGAGTAGAATATGGCCACCGGTAAATAATCCTATGAGCAGCCGATTGAGCAAGCGATCCTGCCCCACAACGACCTGACTCATCTCGGTGAATACGTCCCGGATTTTTGTGTGGTAGGTAAACGATGTTGCCTGCATACGTTAAAAAGTAGCCCGGATACTACGGTCTTTGCCGTGAATGTCTTTGTAGACCTGAATACTGCCGAAGCCGCGATCGGAAAATACCTGCCGCGTGGCCTCGCCGAAACGCTCATTGATTTCGACGTAGCAGGATCCATCTTTCGTCAGGTGTCGAACGCAGAAATCGGCAACGGCTTTGTAAAATACCAGCGGGTCATTGTCCTCCACAAACAGGGCCAGACCCGGCTCGTAATCCAGCACATTGCGTTCCATGCCCGCTGCTTCGGAGCGGGTAACGTAGGGCGGGTTACTCACGACGCAGTCAAACCGCTGTATAAGGTCGGCTGGTACGCGGTCCGCCGAAGCGGCCAGAATATCCTGAATGGCGAACGTAACGTCGGCGTTTAGGTGTTGCGCGTTGCGCCGGGCCAGGGTAAGGGCCTCTTCGGACACGTCCCAACCCGTAACGACCGACTGGGGCAGAAAACGCGCGAGCGTAATGGCAATGCAGCCGCTGCCCGTGCCGATGTCTACAATGGGTACATCGTCGGTGCGGTCGGCGAAGTCGTGCATGATAAGCCGAACCAGGTCTTCGGTTTCGGGTCGGGGAATTAGCACGGCGGGCGACACCTCAAACTCCAGACCGCAAAAAATTGTCGTGCCAATCACGTGCTGAATGGGCTCCTGCCGGTTCAGACGCTCCAGGATTTTAAACCAGTCGGGTTCGGTGCGGTTGGGCGGCAGAGGCTTATCGGTCAGGACGTCGGTTTTGCGCAGGCCAAAATAATGGTCGAGCATCATGAACACCATCTCCCGGGCTTCTTCAGGCGGGTAGGCCGTAATGTTTTTGCTGAGACGTTCGTAGAGCGGTTTGGCCGTTGCCATTTAGTTGAGGGTACGTTATTTTTGGTAAAATTAAGCAAGTTTAGAGTTTGTCAGTCTTAGTTTATAGCGCTAGCACATCTAAACTACCTGCGCAACGACAAACCGCGACCGCTAAAGTATGGAGTTATATATGCGTCGGGCGCTTGAACTCGCTACCCTTGGCCGGGGCCAGGTCAGTCCGAACCCACTAGTAGGGTGCGTGATCGTTCATCAAGATCGTGACAGCGGGTTGGAGCGCATCATTGGAGAAGGCTGGCACCAGCGCTACGGAGATGCCCACGCCGAACGTAATGCTATTACGTCTGTCCGGCCAGAAGACAGACACCTGCTGCCCGACAGTACGGCCTATGTAACGCTTGAGCCCTGTTCGCACTACGGTAAGCAGCCACCCTGCGCCGATCTGCTCATCGAATATCAAGTTGGGCATGTAATCTGCTGCAACGATGACCCGAATCCGCTAGTGGGAGGAGCGGGGTTTCAAAAACTGCGGGACGCTGGCATCGGTGTAGAAACGGGTTTGCTGAATACCGAAGGCCGCGCGCTGAACGCTCGTTTCTTTACATTCATGGAAAAGCAGCGGCCGTACATTATTCTAAAGTGGGCCGAAACGACCGACGGATTTATAGCCGGTGCAGCAGGGCGACAAGTGCAAATTAGCGGGCCACTGAGTCAGCGATTGGTGCATCGGTGGCGGGCCGAGGAAGACGCAATCATGGTTGGCACGAACACTGCCCGAGCGGACAACCCCAGCCTAAACGTGCGCTTCCCATCTGGGTTGTCTTTGAGAAATCCCACGCGTATCGTCATTGATAAACAATTGCAACTTGCTGGAAGTCTGAATCTGTTCGATGGATCGCAGCCGACCTTATGCTATAATTTCATTAAAACCAAAACCAGTGGGCAGACCTCATACGTCCAGCTTAATCCCGATGAGCCACTTCTGCCCCAGCTGATTGCTGATCTGTACGAGCGACGCATTCAGTCGGTGCTGGTGGAGGGCGGTACAACCTTGCTAAACTCGTTTATGGATGCCAACCTGTGGGACGAGATGCGGGTGTTTAGAAGTCAAACAATGCTTCATACAGGCGTTAAAGCCCCAGTAGTGCGGGGAAAATTGACGAGCCGGGAACGGGTAGGAGACGATGAGCTGACTACGTACCAGCCGTCGTAATCAAGCGGTCCAAACCTCTTTCACCATGAGCGCCTTATCTAACCGGACCAGATTCGCTACGTAACCCGGTCTAATGGTTCCCAACTGATCGCCCATGCGGATAATCTCCGCCGGAATCTGGGTAGCCATACGCAGCGCCTGGGCCAGTGAGAGACCAACCTTTTCGACGCAAACCCGCACGCAGTCGATCAGGGTCAACGCTGATCCCGCCAGTTTTCCTTCGTTATTTACGTAACGTCCCGGACCGTTTGGGTCGGATTCATAATGCACCACAAATTCGCCCAATGAAAATTCGGCGCGGGGCCCTGGCTGACCCGGTGAACTGGCAAATAAGGCATCTGAAATCAAAAACAGCCGGTCACCGAGTATCTTG
>DATHAW010000408.1:0-14511 GCA_035296465.1 Spirosoma sp. | reverse complement strand
AGTCGTGGACAGGCTTCGCTTTCGGCTAGTTTTTTCTGTGCACTGGCCTACGCCCTGTTGCCGGATTTTCTGATGCAGGCCATCACGACCGAAACGGACATTGTCCTGACTGCCTACCTGAGTATCTTACTCTATATGCTGTTCACGTATAAAACAACCGGGGAGACACGCTATCTGTGGCTGGCAGGCATGGCTTTTGGGATTGCCTTTGGTCATAAAATTACGTTTGCCCTGCTGCTGCCGTCGGTCTTTGTGGTAATGGTTTATACGGTGTTCTGGTCAGAATCGGTGGCTGTTACGTTCGGGCGGATATGGCGGCTCGGGTTAGCTATTGCCGTTGGCGTCTGCCTGTGGACGCTGCCAACCGGGTACCTGAAAAACATTGAAGTATTCGGCCACCCCATTGGGCCACCAACCGCGCTCAAGCACCAGTCGGTCGAACGCGCAGGGTCACTACGTAACCTGCTCGAACAGGGCAGCCGCAACCTAATTCGCTACGGGTATGACCACATTAACTTAGACGGCATCCGCAACCTCGAACCGGGCGCTCAGATCAACCACCAGATGCGCAAACCGATTGTGGTACTGGAGGACAAACTCAACATGCGGTTAGACGAAGAGACCGACTTTTCAATTCAGCCCTTTGCCTTCGACCGTAAATTTGTTTTCTACAATGCCAATCCGTACTGGGGCATAGTTGGCTTTGGGCTAATTTTTCCGCTCTTACTGCTGGTGCTGCTGGGCATCGTTCGGTCAACTCCGCATTTTTTTCTGGGCATTGCGCTGGTTCTTCATTTTGCCGCCCTCTCCTACTCTGCTCCCTATGACCCTTTTAAAGGGCGTTATTTCATCGAAACGGGTCTGTTCGGCATCCTGTTTGTGGCACTTTTGTTTCTGCACCCACGCACAAGTGTAGACGTTAAAGGCCGGTCTCTCTGGAAAGGGTATGTCGGTCTGGTAACTGTGCTGGGCTGCTTGTCTGCAATTTTATGCGTGTATTTGAACATTCGTGCCCTGCCGTTCGGGTGGACCGCCCCGGATGGCAAACTATACCCGTCGGCCTTCGCATCGGACCGGATTCGGCAAATGGCTGTGGGCCGACCCGACATCTACATACCTTACAAGCGCTTCGATGAACTTGTGCCCGATACGGCAACAGTTGCCCTCGGTACTATCAATGATGACTACGAATACCCACTTTATGGTCCAAAATTATCGCGTCGGCTCATCACCATCAACCCGTTTGAGCAGGGCCTCAAGCCCATACCGGCTGAAGCCGATTACCTGTTTTTTGACAAAAGCGTGATTCAGCCCAAACCCGGTGATATTCGCTTAGGCACCGATACTACGATGCGTAGTGCGATGATTGTGCCAGCCGAAGATTATTATTTAAGGAAGTTAAAGTAGCGTCGTTACCAATTGATGCTATTACCATAGATCGCCAATGCCTATGACGCTTGCCATCATGCAGCCTTATTTCCTGCCTTACATCGGCTACATGCAGTCGATGAGCGCCGTTGATACGTTCGTCTTATACGATGACGTAGCGTTCATTAACCGTGGGTGGATTAACCGCAATAAGCTGTTGATCAATGGCCAGGAGCATCTGTTTACGGTGCCCCTGAAAGAGGCTAGCCAGAACAAACGCATCAACGAAGTAAAGCTGGCCGATGATCTGAAATGGCGCAGCAAACTCCTGAAAACTATTGAGCAGGGGTACAGAAAAGCGCCCTATTATGGAACGGTAATGCCCATAACCGAAAAAATCATCAATTTTACGACCGATTCCGTTGCTGACTTAGTACACAACAGCCTGGTCGAAGTGAATCAATACCTGGGTCTGACAACTCGCTTAGTGGCCTCATCATCGGTTTATGGCAACGTTCAGCTAAAGGCACAGGAGCGCATTCTGGATATTTGTCGGCAGGAAGGTGCGACGCGCTATATCAACCCGATCGGTGGCACTGAATTATATGATAAGCCGACATTTAGTCAGGCCGGTATCGAACTGAATTTCATTAAAGCAAAACGGGTAGATTACCCCCAGTTTACGAATGACTTTATCCCCTGGCTGTCGGTGCTCGATGCGCTGATGTTTTGCGACGTACCGGCAGTTCAGGCTATGCTGGGGGCGTATGAATTAGTGTAATATGGAATGGTGAACGATAATTTATTGATACAAACGCCCTGATTAGTTATCATTCATTATTCTTCAGTAAAAAACAGATGGCAAAAGTTATTATTTTCGGTGTAATGGATACGGCTGAACTGGCACATTACTACCTCACGCATGACTCTGAGCATGAAGTAGTAGCATTCACAGTGAGCCGTGAGTTCATGAACGAAACATCATTCAAGGGGCTTCCCCTCGTGGCTTTCGAAGACGTTGAAACGGTATTTTCGCCACATGAGTACAGTTTTTTCGCCCCGATGACTGGCCGCGGCATGAACAAAAACCGCGAACGGATATACCTGGAAGCCAAAGCCAAAGGCTATGCGTTCATCTCTTACATCAGTTCCAAAGCAACGCTGTTTGGCAACGAAATTGGCGAGAACTGTTTCATTCTTGAAGACAATACAATTCAGCCCTTCACCACCATTGGCAATAACGTAGTGCTGTGGAGTGGCAACCACATTGGTCACCACGGGCAGATCAAAGACCACGTCTTTTTCACCTCGCACGTAGTCATGTCGGGCCACTGCATCATCGAGCCGTATTGCTTTTTTGGGGTGAACAGCACCATCCGCGATTTCCTGCATATAGCAACCGGTACGTTAGTGGGTATGGCATCTGCTGTATACAAAGACACTGACGAGTGGGGATTGTACCTCGGCAACCCAGCCAAAAAGTTACCCAAACCCAGCTACGAAGCCTATTGATTGGGTTGTCGTTGCATCCAGAACACAAACTTAGAATCAAATTCTGAAAACGCTCCTGTTTATCGGCCACGACGCCAACCGCGCCGGTGCCCAGTACCTCCTGCTGCACCTGCTGACCTACCTGCGCGAAACCGGAATAAAAACCGGTTTAATTTTAGGGGGCGATGGGCCGCTGCTGCCCGACTACGAGCGCGTAACCACCGTCTATAGGGCGTTTGCCCCCACAGTTGTCCAGCCGGGCGGACTACGGGGACGGGTGCTGGCAAAATTAAGTGTTGGCCAGCCGTCCAGTAGGCAACTAACGATATCAGCTAAGTTACTTCAGCGCATTCGCGACGCCCACTATGACGGCATTGTTGCGAATACCATTGCCAATGGCAAGCTGCTTCGTCTCTTGGAACCCCTGCAACTCCCTTTCGCGCTCTACGTTCACGAACTTGAAACATCGATTCGGATTTATTCCCGACCCGACGAGCTGGCCTACGTACTAAACCGGGTCAGCCATGTATTCTGCGGGTCAGAAGCTGTTCGGCAAAACCTGATTACCCACCATGGCCTGACAGGCACCAATACGTCGGTGCTGAATTCGCTGATTCATACGCAAACCCTGCTCACCAAACTAGCAGCCGTAGACCGGCGGGCGGTGCGGCAGCAGTTGGGTATCCCAGCCAATGCGGTTGTGGTAGGCGGCTGCGGCAATGCCGAATGGCGCAAGGGCGTAGACCTGTTCCTGCTCGTGGCCCGGCAGGTGCTCAACACCCGACCCGACACGTACTTCGTTTGGGTAGGTGTCCATGAATCGGGCGAGGAAGCACAGCGGCTGCGCTACGACCTCGACCGGATGAACATGGCCAGCCGCGTTCATTTGTTGCCTCCGGGTGGCAATTATCTAAATTATGTAGCCTGCTTCAATTTGTTTCTACTAACCTCCCGCGAAGACCCCTACCCGCTGGTAATTCTGGAAGCGGGTCTGAACCGCAACCCGGTACTATGCTTTGCCCAATCGGGTGGTAGTCCGGATTATGTCGGGACCGACACCGGCTGCCTGGTTCCCTATTTAGATCTGTCAGCCATGGCCGATGTGATTGCCCGACTGGCCAACGACGAAACCGAACGTAAGCGGCTGGGGGCTATTTTTTATGAACGAGCCATGCGCCACGACGTCGCGGTGCTTGTTCCTCAACTGCTGTCGCGACTCGATACGGTGTTTGCCCAGCCAACGGCCGTTCAGTATGGTAGTCGGTAACGGGATGATCGCCCGCCGGTTCATGGCCTTTGCGGAGCGGAACGACGTGGTGATTTTTGCATCGGGCGTATCCAACTCCAAAGAAACCCGCCCCGAACCATTTGCTCGTGAATGGCAACTAGTGGAAAAAACGCTGCGGGAGACAACGGGGAGCCTGTTCGTTTACTTCAGCACGGCCAGTGTAGATGACCCCACCGAGAAAGGTTCACCTTACGTAATGCACAAACTGGCGCTGGAAGAACTCATCACCAACCAGGCTACCAAGCACCTGCTGGTGCGGGCTTCAAACGTAGTTGGTGGACCGGGGAACCCGCACACGATCCTGAATTTTTTTGTGGACCGGGTTCTGCGGGATGAACCCTTCACGATCTGGCAACATGCCAGCCGCAACCTCATCGACCTGGACGACGTATATCGGGTGGTAACTGACTATATTGCCGAACCGGCGGGCTGGAATCAGACGATTCTTGTTGCTAATCCCTATTCCATAAGCCCACTGGCTTTGGTGCAGGCCATAGAAACCCACACTGGCAAACAGGCAAAGTATGAGCTTATCGACAAAGGTGTACCGTTTGCTGTTTCGGCACATGGTCTCAGTGACCAGTTGAAGGCAACTACGAGTTCTTACTGGCAACCTGAACAGTACGTAGCGCATTTACTTAAGAAATACTATCCATGACCCTCGTATTTACCATATGTTCGGTGAACTACCTGGCGCAGGCCCGCACGCTCGGCGACTCGCTGCGAAAAACCAACCCGAACTTCCAGTATGTCATTGGCCTGGTCGACAAACTAAGCCAGGCCAACCTGCCGGCCGATCTGATACCGCCCTACCCCATGCTGGAAGTAGACCGGATTAACTTTCCGGAGTTTGCGGCCATGTGCGACCGCTACGACATTATAGAACTGAACACGGCTGTAAAACCTTTTTTTATTGACTACCTATTTGAAACCTACCCGGATGTCAGTCAAATCATCTATTTTGATCCGGATATTATCGTTTATCAGTCTTTGCTTAAGCTAAGCCGAGATTTGTCGATGTACAGTATGGTGCTTACGCCCCACATCTGTTCGCCTGTCCCGGACTGGGAGCAGCCCAATGAGCAACACCACCTTAATACGGGAATTTATAACTTAGGCTTTATTGGCCTGCGCCGGGATGCTACTGCCCGACAATTTGTGAACTGGTGGAAAGCCAGATTAGTGTATGAATGCCGGATCGATCTGTGTGCAGGCCTATTCGTCGATCAGCTCTGGGTTAACTTTGCCCCCGTGTACCACGACAATGTCCTGATTGAGCACCACCCTGGCTATAATGTTGCGTACTGGAATCTGCACGAACGGTGGTTTTCGACTGATGAGGCTGGGCAGTGGTGCGTGGGGGGTCAGCCAGATTCGGCGCTATCGGAAACCCGGCCAGAACGGCTGCAGTTTTTTCATTACAGCGGTTACAACCCAGATCGTCCGGATGAAGTTTCTAAATACCAGACGCGCTATTCATTTCTGGACCGCCCTGATGCAAAGCCTTTATTCGATATATACCGCCAACAGCTTCAGGCCAATAGTAACGACCAGTACCGACAGTACCCCTGTGTTTACATAAAACCCCCGGTTGTCCCTCGATATCAAAGGGTCCGACGGGTTATCAAAGAGCCTTTTGACCGAATTATTGCTTTTTTAGAATCGTAATACGTATGACATCGAGGTCGCGCTTCATATCGCTGTGGACGTACCGTTTTTATAAATACACCCACATTGTGGGTAAGTTCTGGACGTTTCTAAAAAAGTATATTTACCTGCGTTGGCTCAAACTTAAAATTGGCAATCGCCCGCTGGTCGCCATTATTCTATCCGAGCAGATGGGCGACATCATTGCCTGTGAGCCAGTGGCCCGGGAGGTCCGTCGGCGTCACCCGGATGGCTACATTATTTGGGTTGTGCGTGAGCCTTATATCGAATTGGTCAGGTATCACCCGGACCTCAACGGGTATCTGGTCGAAAAGTGTCCTAGCGAACGCGTCTGGCTGCTTCGCACAGGCATTTATGATACGGTCTACAACATGCACATCTCCCATCGCAAGTGCCGATACTGCCCCGAGGACCCCGTTAATCCTACGGCGGACCAAATCGGACTCACGTTCGACAACTACCTGGATCGGGGTGATCTGCTGTATACGTTCTCCCAGGCCGCTGCACTGCCTGCACTTACCGACGACCCCCGGATGTACATTCCCCAGGTAGTTCGCCGGCAGGTAGCTGCGCTGGGGCTGCCGAAGTCCCCCATTGTCATTCATTGCCAGTCGAGCTACGTTATGCGCGACTGGCCCGCCGAGCACTGGAACCGGCTGGTACGCTGGCTGCTGCAAACCTATCCCTATCCCATTATCGAAATTGGAATGAACCCCGTTGTCTCTCAGGAGCACCCGCGTTTCCAGAGTTTATGCGGGCAGTTAAGTCTGCTTCAGACGGCGGAGGTAATCCGGCATGCACGGCTGTTTATTGGGATCGAAAGCGGCCCGGCACACATGGCCAATGCAGGTGGTACGGTGGGCATAATTTTACAGGGCCGACTCTTCGACTTTGTTGATTACCTAACTTATTCAGGCCGGTACAAACGCGGAGAAGGCGTAACCATTGTGCGTGCTCATAACCATCCGTGTGTCGAACTCCCCTACGCTGACGTACAGAGGGCGGTACAGCTGCAATTAGGTCAGCCAAAGCTTGTATGAAGAATCCTTTGCCGGTGAGCGTGGCGGTGGTTATTCCTGTTTATAAACCTAAACCCACTGCTTACGAACTGATTTCCCTGACACAATGTCAGCGGGTGCTGGGTAGTTATACGACCTGTCTGGTAGCCCCTCATTCGCTCGACATTTCCTTTTACCGGGAATTCTCTCCTACTTTGCAGGTCAAAACATTCGATAAAAGCTATTTTGCCGACATTCAGGGCTATAACCGACTGATGCTTTCTGAGCAGTTTTATGAAAGCTTCGCCCATGTAGAGTACATCCTGATCCATCAGTTGGATGCCTTCGTTTTTCGGGATGAACTGGCCGACTGGTGCCAGCAGAACTATGATTATGTCGGCGCTCCATGGCTCAGGGATCGTGACTTTACGGGCTGGCAGGACCAGGTTTTATTTCTGTTCAGGCAACGTATTGCCACCTGGCTGGACCTAAAGAAAGACGATGGCGTAACGCCACGCGAAATCATAAGCCTGAACGGCGTGGGGAATGGGGGGTTATCACTTCGGCGTGTTCCGGCTATGTTGCGGTGTCTGCGCCGGTTCCGCAATAAAATCATCCAGTATGAAGGCATTCATCAACATCAATACAATGAGGATGTGTTCTGGGGTGTTGAAGTAAATCGGTACTGGCCGTTGCTGCGTATACCTTCCTACCGGAAAGCGTTGCAGTTTTCGGTAGAGTTTTACCCGCAGTGGGCCATCGAGCATTATAATAACGGCCAATTGCCGTTTGGCTGCCACGCCTGGGACATTCACGGCAAAGACTATTGGCGAACAGTTTTCGCCAGTTACGGCTACAAAATTTAATAGACTATATGGCTGCACCGGCCCGACCAACCTGCTCAATTGCTCTTTGTACCTACAACGGTGAAAATTATCTGCAGGCCCAATGGCAGAGCATTCTCAGTCAGCACCAGCAACCGGATGAAGTTGTTATTTGTGATGATCAGTCTACTGACGGTACCGTTGCCCTGTTGCAACAGTTTGCGGCCGAGGCACCCTTTCCCGTTCGTATTCTGGAGAACAAACAGCGTCTTGGCTATAATAAGAACTTTGAGTACGTGTTAGGCCAATGCACGAGTGACCTGATCTTCATCTGCGACCAGGATGACTACTGGTTTCCGGAAAAAATCAGCACCATGTCGCAATACATGGTCGATCACCCAACAGCCCAGCTCGCCTTCTGCGATGCCTGGATAACAGACGAGCAACTACAGGGTCGTCAGAGTCGGTTTTGGGAATCCATTCGTTTTGATAAGCAGATACAAAAGCGCTGGCTAGCCGGAGAGTCGATGGACATTATGCTCGATGGCAACCGGGTTATGGGCTGTGCAACGGTGATCCGTCGGATCTTTTTGGCCATGCTGCTGCCTGTTCCCGATGCAATTCCCGGCTATATTTATGACGGCTGGTTAGGCTTGGTCTCGGCGGCCTATGAGGTCATTCATTTCATTGACAAACCCCTGCAACTTTACCGAACTCACCAGGAACAACAGGTTGGCGTGCGACCGGAAGAAACAAAAGAGCGCATTCGCCTAAGAGACCGGGTTGATCGTCACCGGGCTAGAAAACTGGCTCCCCTGCGTGAGAAACAAATGCAACTGGTTATCATCCACCAGCTTTTGATCGGTCGGGTGCCCGCCAACGCACCCGGTTTACCACAACTGCGCCAGCGGCTGGCCCATTTCACCATGCGCAGCTGCCTGCCCGGCCATCGGGTAAAACGTCTGTTGCCAGTGTTGCAAAGTTTCCATAAAGGCAATTACAAACGCTATGCCGACTCGTCGGCAAACTGGCTGGCGCCTTACTTAGCTGCTTTGGGCGATTTGCTTGAATGAGTTAGCTTTGTACCCACTGTGTTAGTAACCATTTGTACCATCCGCCAGCTACCCCAGGCTTTTGCCCTGGGCGACAGCTTTTCAGCCTATGCCATTGATACCAACGGCCAGCCGGAGCCGTTTTTAATTGGTTTAGCCGACGACCCAGCCCACCTACCCGTCAATTTCGTATCGGCTTATCCACTGTTGCCCATTGGAGCGATGCTGTCCCCCGCTACGTTAGCAGCGCTCTCAGCCAGCTATACGCCAACTGAGTTTGCAGCTGCCTGTAAACCAATGTTCCTCGCAGAGATTTTCAGGCGGTATCCTGCTGTTTCCCAGTTGGTATATGCCGACCCAAACGTACTGTTCTGTAGCTCACTGACGGCCATCTGGAACCAACTCAGTACGGCTAACGCCCTGCTGACGCCCCACATTACCAAACAAACTGATGACCTGGCCTGGCCCGACGAGAAGTTCTTTCAGAATGTCGGTCTCTACAGCGCTGATTTTCTGGCATTCCGCCGATCAGATGAAACAGACCGGCTGCTCGACTGGTGGCACAATAGGATCCAAAGTCGTGCCTATATAAACTTCTGCGCTGGGCTATGTACTGATCAACTCTGGCTAATGCACATGCCTGTTTTTTTTCAGCATATCCAAATTATCAAGAATCCCGGCTGGCACGTAGCGCTCTGGAACTTGCCCGAACGCACGCTCCACCTTGAGGCTATAGGCTGGCAAGTGACTGGACCCACAAACACCCGCCACCCTCTGGTATTTTTTAACGCAAAAGGCCTGTTCAAGATTGATGAAGGCTTTTTCCCCTATCAAACTCGATTGCGACTCTCGAACCGGCCTGATATGCGGGCGTTGCTAGCAACGTATAAGGAAGCTGTTGCCGTTCATGCCAGTCAGGCCCTAGTGGAAATATTACCAGCCTATGGTCATCAGCCTGAGCCTGCTGTGCTACGTGGCTGGCGTCGGGCTACGGTTCAGTCAATGCGAGCCATCGCGCGCTTTGTTGATCAGTTACCACTGCTAAACATTCGTTAGGGTGACCAAGGCCAGTGCCGTTTCAAAAATAAAAGCGTACTTTCGCAGGCAGTTTTCCCAGAAAAATACAAACCAGTCGTGTTTGTAGATTTTCACTAATGAAAGTTCTTTACGATCATCAATCCTTTACCGGTCTGTCTTACGGGGGTGTTTCGCGGTATTTTTTTGAACTGATGCGTTCGTTTGCCAAGCGGCAGGACGTTGAGTTTGAATTATCCCTACGGCTATCCAATAATGAGTACCTCGATCAGGGGTCGTTTAGCCATCACCTGCGCTACCGCAGTCTTGCCCAGTTCCGCACCGTACACCGGGTTGCTTCTGTTCTTAACCGAATCCACAGTCTGCGCCGGATAAAGGCAGGTCAGTTTGACGTTTTCCACCCGACGTATTACCATCGTTACTTTCTCAATTCACTCGGGCCGAAACCGTTTGTATTAACGTTTCACGATGCGGCCAGCGAACGATTTGGCGACATTTACCCGGACCTGGGTGCGGGATTATATGAAATAAAGAAAAAACTGATAAAGCGGGCCGATGCGGTTATAACCGTGTCTGAGTTCTCAAAACAGGAAATACTTCGCTTTTTTCCTATCAATCCAGAGAAAGTGACCGTTGTTCATCTAGGTACGGCATTAGGATTAGCGTCGACTAACGGCACGGCTCAACATCCGGTTGCAGGCGAGCCATTCCCTTACGTGTTGTATGTTGGCAAACGGCGATTGTACAAGAACTTCGATGGTTTTTTTCGAGCGTTGCAACCCGTTTTACACCGGCACCCTGACCTGCACATTATCTGCGCTGGGGGCGGAATGTTCGACCGCGATGAGCAATCAATGTTCCACAATGCTCGGTTAGCTCAACGTGTTCACTACCGGCCCGTTACTGACGCTGGGCTTATAGTCCTGTACCGCAACGCCCGCGCGTTTGTGTTCCCATCGCTGAACGAAGGGTTTGGCATTCCGGTGCTCGAAGCGTTCAGCGGAGGCTGCCCCGTTATTTTGAGCGACCGCACCTCGCTGCCCGAAGTGGGGGCCGAAGCAGCAGTATATTTCGATCCTGAGAAAGACGATGCCATTGCTGATGCGGTAGAACGGGTCGTGACTGACGAAGAACTACGCAGGGACCTGATCCGAAAAGGAACGGAGAGGCTGCGGCATTTTTCCTGCGACAAAACCGCCCGGCAAACGCTGGATGTTTACCGAACGGTCATCTGATGGTGAGTAGTAGACAAGCACTTACTCTGGCAAGCATACCCGGCCACGTACTGAAGGCTGATTTATTTCCGTTTTATAATGCAATTGGGGTTGCTTATCCACAGCCGAGTATTCGGCAGCCTACGGTCCTAATTAAGTTTTAGTCATGAAAAAATTCCTTCATTTTTTACAGACGCTCGATTACATGCGGCTGGCGCTGGGCATCATTATCCTGGTGAACGGCCAGCCACTTATTTTCTTCTTTCGCGATGCCCTGCATTTAGCACCAGGCAGTTCAACGTTCACGGCAGTAGCCTTTGCCGGTGGCCTGGTGCTGATGGTTCCGTTTACCCTTTTGCGCCGATTGTACCGACCCAATCTGACCATGCTCTGGATGGGCCTGGGGTTTTTGGCTATCAGTATGTTTTATATGTTCGTATACATAGGGGAAGGAAGCTTTACCTCCAAAGATATTGGCAGAGACCTTATTTATTACATCTATATATTGCTGTATCTTTTTCTACTCATCAACATACCCAATGATATCATCCGCGTATTCATACCGATTATGGTGATCTTCACGCTGGTGTCAAATTTTGGCCTTATTTACTCCCTGCTGACTGATCCAACGTGGGTGGTTGGTAAACGGGCGACGATTACATTAAATAATAGCGAAGAAGGTTCGGGTAATCCGCACACGTTTTCCCGAAACGCTTTCATGGGTATCATTGCCTGTGCCATCTGGTTGCTGCAATCCAACACCAGCATTATATTCCGGCTGCTGGCTTTCTTTGCCGGTGTTCTCAACGTTGTGGTGCTGGTTCTTACCCAAACCCGGTCGGCTATACTGGCCCTGATTGTAGCGATTGCCTTTTTCATTTATTTTAACGTTCGCCCCGCGCAGATTCGGCGGACAGTACGCCAGTTGCTGACGCCTGTTCCAATTGCTATTGCTGTTATTGGTTTTATTGGCGTCCTTTACCTTATCCAACGGTTTAGCGCCGGCTATGCCATTCTGTACGGCTATTACGTCGGCTTCGTAGAACGCAATCTAGAAAATATATATGCATTACTAGGTATGAATGTTGCTGGTACTGGGTATCAGGCAACACTGGATGATTCAGCTGCTTACCGAGGAATCAGTACGCTGTTTTTCCTGAACGTACTCGAAGGCCATATGGAGCAACTTATTCTGGGCTACGGTTACAAATATATTTACCTGGACGTACCTATTTTAGAAGCGCTGACCTCCCAGGGTATTTTGGGGTTCATTCTTTTTGGTGGTTTAAATGCCTTAATCATGTACCACGTTCTGGGGGTTATGAGACGTAATCCAAACCCGCTGAGCGTCTTCCTGGCTTATTTTTACATGCTGGTTTTGGTTCAGTTATTTACCAATGGACGCCCCTACGATATTTCATTCTGGTTTCCACTGGCGTTGATGATTCGGTTTATGGGTGTCGATCATTTGTTCCCCGCTTACCTGTCAAACCACCCGGCAGAGCATCCGTCTGATTCACTAGTCGTTGTCCCCAGCCCCGCCTGATGACCAGCTCTTCTGGCGGTCCAGCCTATGCGCATTTTGATTGTTCACAATATTCTCTGGGCGCACTATAAGGCCAGCGTATTTCAGGCACTGCAACGAGTGGTCGATAAACAGCCGGGAGTAGTCTTAAAGGTCCTGCAGATTGCCCGTAACGAGCGGTCACGGGCAAGCCTTGAAGCTACCAGCGACGCGGCAACACCTGTTTATTCCTACGAATACGAGCTCCTTTTCGACCGTTTTCTGGAAGACGTGAGCTTACGTGAACGGACTACCAAGCTACTCCGACGCGTCAGGGCCTTTCGGCCGGACGTAATTAACCTGACTGGCTATTATGATCCGGCCCAGATGCTGGTTCTGCTCTGGGCTAAGGCCAACGGAATACGCGTCGTTGTGCAGAACGAAAGCACTGCGGCCGATCACCAGCGCGGAGGTTGGAAAGAGGAGTTTAAACGCTGGATTATTGGCCGGTGCGATGGCTTTTTCTGCTTTGGTGAACAGTCGGCAAAATACCTGATTGACCTGGGCGTCGAGCCATCAAAAATTTTGCTTCGTAAAAACGCCGTCGATAACCAGGCTATCGAAACTGCCTACGACCGCGCCTTACCCGCCCGCACCGAACAGCAAAAGGCCTTGGGCGTACGTCCCAAAAATTTCGTTTTTGTCGGTCGGTTTATTACGGTCAAAAACCTGCCAACACTACTGACATCGTTTGCTAAAGCCCGGCATCAATCGCCAAATGCTGCCGACTGGGGGCTAATTCTGCTCGGTGACGGCCCCGAAAAAGCCCTTATTCACCAAATTATCGACGAATCAGGACTGGGCAATGTGATTAAACTGTTACCTGGCCGACCGTGGTTTCAGGTGCCCGACATATTGGCCTTGAGCAACGTTTTGGTCTTAACGAGTGTCTCAGAAACCTGGGGATTAGTGGTCAACGAAGCCATGGTTTGCGGCTTACCTGTAATCGTTTCGGACCGCTGCGGCTGCGTACCAGAACTAGTTCACCATGGTGAAAACGGGTTTGTTTTCGACCCAAACGAACCTGCTCAACTGACGTATCATCTTTCGCAGTTTATGAATGACACTATCAACGTTGATCAGATGAGTCGGTTGGCGAGGCAGTCTATTGAGTCTTATTCACCTGAAGTTGTTGCGCAGGAGATGCTCGCTGGATTTATCAAAGTCACTGGGTAATTGATGGCTGTGCTGCCCTATTATGCGAATTCTTCATATTTGTGCTTACGCCTGGGAAATAGGTGGCCCGCCAAAAGTTATTTTCGATCATGCTGAAATAGCCCTGCGCTACGGTCATCAGGTAGCTATTCTCAGTCCTATTTCTCCCAATGAAACGCCTTACCCCGTCCCAGTTGGTGCCCAGTTAATCCTATGTCAGCGAACGCCCCTGATCAGCCGTTTTTTTCGCGAATTCTCTGGTGATCTTTACCGGTACCTTCAAAAAAATATCCAGCACTACGACATTGTACACTGCCATGGTTTGTGGCATTTCGGTTCGCTGGCCCCTTTTTTAATCGACCGTAGCGTTGCCAAAGTAATAACCCCGCATGGTGTTCTGGATAAGTGGGTGTACGCACACAATCGCTGGAAAAAAAGGCTGATTGATACACTTGCCCAAAAAGCGTACCTGCGCCGGGCCGATTTAGTCCAGGTCCTGAGCGCTGATGAGCGCGACGATCTGCTGCGCTACGTAGGCTATCAGCATCCAAACGTTGTGGTGATACCGAATGGCGTTAAGTTGAGCGATTTTGCGCGGTTGCCCCCCAGGGGCACATTCCGACAGGCATATAACATTCCCACCAACTGCCGGATGGTGCTGTTTATGAGCCGCCTGAATGCCAAGAAAGGCCTGGCCCTGCTGTTACCTGCGTTCCGCGATTACGTACGTCACCATCCCGATACAATACTGGTGCTGGCCGGGGGCGACGATGGTTACGAAGCCACTGCCCGGCAATTCATTGAGCAGCATCATCTTGGCGATTCGATTCGGATGGTTGGCATCTTGACCGGCG
>DATHAW010000407.1:0-3515 GCA_035296465.1 Spirosoma sp. | reverse complement strand
ATTTTCAGGCATGAACAACGCCTTTACCCGGCAGGTAGTACCAATCGTGCTGGCCATTGGGTTGCTGTGGTACGTATTAAAAGATGTACCCCTCAACCAGCTGGCCGGGCAGTTTCAGCGAGCTGATTATGGCTGGTTGTCGCTGGTAGCCCTGCTGACGGGTCTGTATGTTGTGGTTCGGGCGGCCCGCTGGCGGCTAACCCTGCAGGCCATTGGATTTAGTCCGTCGTTGTTTCGGGCAACCATTGCCCTGTTGGCCGGTTCGCTCGCCGGCATGATTGTGCCCGGCGCGGGTGAACTCACCCGTTGCAGTACGCTCCAGCGAACCGATGGTGTTCTATTAACGCAGGGAATTGGCTCGGTCGTAGCAGAACGGATTGTCGACCTGATCATGCTCGCAGCCACTCTGCTCCTTACCGTATTGATGGAATTTAGCCGAATGCGTCGATACGTAACGGGGATTACCCTTGCCCTGCCCAGTACGATGTTGACCCTGAGTCTGGTATCACTCTGTGTTTTAGTCGGGCTATTTCTTTTTTGGGTTTCACGTCGGTTAACTGTTCGTCAGCACCCACTTGTCTTAAAAGTAACGGCGCTTTTAAGGGGGTTTGGGAAAGGGTTTATGGCCATTCGGCAATTGCCACAACCGGGTTTGTTCATCGCATTGACCCTAGCCAGTCAGTGTATTACCTGGTTGTCGACGTATTGCTTATTGCTGACTGCCGATGAAACGCGGCTGCTTCCACCGACCGCTGCGCTCACCATCCTGGCCGTCGGTTCCATTGGTGGACTGGTCGTGCCCACACAGGGCGGCATTGGCACCTACCACTTCCTGGTGAGCCGGGCTTTGGTGCTATATGGCTTCAGCGCAGCCGGAGGAGCCGTGGTTGCCACGTTTTTACACGCAGTTGGTTTTGGTATCAATCTGTTGCTAAGCAGCACAAGTTTCCTTATTTTGCCCTTTCTGCTGCGCAAAAAGCGTTCCCCGATTACCAGACAGCCAGTTTCCTAATCAAAGACTATGTGCAAATAGTATTCGTTACTTTACCGCCGATCCTATTCACCCGTAAGGCTGAGGCATAGTCGTCGACGGTAAGCTGAACAGACAGTTAGTTCTTCCTCATTCGTTACGTTATCATTATATTGGTTATCACATTCCCAAAATTGAGTTTAATGACGTCCCGACAACTAATGCTGGCCGTGGGGTTGATTACCCTGCCTCTTATAAGTCTTGCTCAGGAACAATTTGCCAACACCATTACGGCGGCTGATCTTGAAAAGCACCTTCGTATCCTTGCCGCTGATGATATGGAAGGTCGCGAAACCGGAACCCGCGGGCAGCGTAAAGCGGCCGAGTACATTGTGGATCAGTTTGCCGCCGAGGGTCTGAAACCGATTGTCAAAGCGGATGATGGCAAAGAAGGGTATCAGCAGCCATACACGCTGTACAAAAAAACCTGGGGTGAGTTTTACATCCGTTCGGGTGGCAAACAATTTGCGCTTCAGAAGGACTTTATGCCTAACGGCCTGCTGTATTTACCATCAGAAACTCCTTACGAAACCGTATTTGTCGGTTATGGCATCAGCGACAAAAATTATGATGACTATGCAGGGCGCGATGTAAAAGGAAAAGCCGTCATCATACTGGATGATGAACCAAAAACTGCTGAGGGAAAGACACTAGTAGGCGGAACGGGTGAATCTTCCAAATGGGGTGGCCCCAATGGCTGGCGGGCAAAGAGCTTGCTGGCTAAGGCGAAAGGAGCCGCTCAGCTTTTTCTTGTCTCCGCCGAATCAGCTGAAGCCTTTAACCAGTTGCTTACCCAACGTAGTGCCATGCAGGCTCGTTTTAATCGGGTCAGTCTCAGGCCCGGCACTGAAAATGTAGGTTCGACGGGCGTTTTTCTGATCTCGACGGACATGGCAGCCACCCTGCTGAACACTACCCCTGCAACACTCAGTCAGACGATGACACAACTGGCTAAATCCGTTAAACCAATGTCGTCGACAATGACAGGAAGCGTAGCCATAAAGGCGGACCGTATCGAAGAAAAAACGCAGGCATCGAATGTGTTGGGATTTATTGAGGGCACCGACAAGAAAGATGAAGTCCTGATTGTTTCTTCGCACTACGACCATATCGGCATTAGTGCTGATGGCCAGATTAACAACGGCGCCAATGATGATGGCTCGGGCACCGTATCGGTGCTGGAGATTGCGCAGGCATTTGCGAAAGCCAAAGCCGATGGCAAAGGACCACGTCGGTCTATTCTGTTCCTAACCGTATCGGGTGAAGAAAAGGGACTTCTTGGCTCCGAATACTATGCCGATATGAGCCCGGTGATACCGCTTGAGAAAACAGTAGCTGATTTAAACATCGATATGGTTGGACGGGTCGATGATCTGCACCAGGGCAAATCAGATAATTATATTTATGTGATTGGCTCCGATAAACTCTCGTCGGAGCTGCACAAAATCAGCGAAGACGCCAACAAAAAGAACATCGGCATGGAGCTAGACTATAAATACAACGACCCGCAGGATTCGCAACGTATTTACTACCGCTCAGACCACTACAACTTCGCCAAGCACCAAATTCCCATCATTTTCTACTTTAATGGCCTGCACCCGGACTATCACCGCCCAACCGATGACGTTGAAAAAATAGACTTCAAATTAGCCGAAAAATCAGCCCGGCTTGTGTTCTATACCGCCTGGGAAATTGCCAACCGCGATCAGCGATTGGTGGTTGATAGTAATAAGCAGTAATTATAGTGCTTCGTCTTGAAAAAGTGTCGACTTGTAGGTTTCCTGCAAATGACGTTCAATTACGTCCAGTGTTAGTCGTCTGGCCAAGTCAGTGTCTAACTGGTAACGGATTGACAGTGCATTCTCTACCGCATTACGTACAAGCGCTATTGCCGGAGAATACCTGTTGCCAATAGGTAGTAGATCAACTGTTAACTCGTCATACGTGATAAAATCAAAATGAGTCTGCCTCTCAGAGCTGGGTTCTGAGTAGCGGGCTTGTTTCTCTAGGTTGTTCTTGTGCCACAGTTTTGCCAGGGTGGCAAACTCGCTCCGAAAGCCTGCATCAGTATATACCTCTTCTATTCGCTCTTGGTGTTTTGTGAGGATGCCCTGAGAAATCTCCGCATTCGATAAATCCCAGTACCACCATTTGCTGGGGTTTTCTTTTTCTAACTCAAAGCGCCGTTGATAGTCTGTTTTGAATAAATGTAGCAGCAACTCATAGGGTTTGTGAAGTCCGCCTTCAGGGGGATTTTCAGTGTCTGATAGGCATATTATTCCCTTACGGCCAGTCTTTATGAGATGGAGGTTCAAATAGTCGTACGTAGGATCGGTAGCTTTTATAGAGCAATCAGTCAGTACCTGCTCAACATCGGAGGCATCTAACTTAAAATACCATATGTAGTAATAGAAGTGGACAAAACGTTTCCGTTTTTGATCCTCATACAGTTGAGAAAATTCATCAAGGAGATCGTCAACCGAAC
>DATHAW010000406.1:0-5617 GCA_035296465.1 Spirosoma sp. | reverse complement strand
TACGGGCATTGCCCAGTGCCAGTTTATCGACTGCGTCGTAGAAATATACCTCCATACCGAGGGCTTCGGCCACCACCGAAAGCTGCGTGCCGATGTTACCGTAGCCAACCAGTCCGAGTTTCTTGCCGCGCACTTCGTAGCTGTTCTTGGCTGATTTGTCCCATACACCCTGGTGCATCGAATTGCTCTTCGGCACAATGCCCCGTATCAGCATAATGATCTCGCCAATGGCCAGCTCGACCACCGAACGGGTGTTACTGTAGGGTGCGTTGAACACTGCAATGCCGCGCTCGGTGCAGGCGCTCAGGTCGATCTGGTTTGTTCCAATGCAAAAAGAACCGACGGTCATTAGTTTATTGGCCTTTTCGAGCACCCGATGCGTCACCATCGTTTTGGAGCGGATTCCCAGTATTGATACGTCGCGGATAGCTTCGATCAGCTCATCTTCGTCCAGCGCCCCTTTGCGAATCTGGACGTTGAACCCTTCCTGCTCAAATAGCTGCACGGCAATGGGGTGTACGTTTTCCAGCAGCAGGACTTTAATGCGGCTCTTGGGGTACGACTGGCTGCGACTCAGCTTGTTATCAAACAGAAAATCGTCGAGTGAGGGCGTAATGTGGTCGGCTTTTGCCATCACGGTGGGCCGCGATACGTTTTCGGTAAAGGCGTAAAACTTATTAGCCAGCCCCGCTTCGCGAATTTCATAATCCGTATAGCCGTCGCCGATAACGTAAACGTCGCCCTCGAGGTTAAGATCGCGCATTACTTTAACCTTCCCGCCATCGGAGGCCAGTGGATTCTGGTGATCGCAGCCCGTGATGTTGCCGGCCTCGTCGTAAGTGAATGTATTGGCAAAAACGTGGCGCTCCCTTACGCCCAGCGAGGTTACAATGGGCACGATGAACTCCCGGAAGCCACTCGATACAATATAGATATGATCGGCATTCTCGGTGATAAATGCCTGATTGCGCTGAAACGAGTCGGATATTTTGCCCATCAGAATTTCAACCAGGGCAGGCAGATGGTCCCGGTGGGCGTGGAGCAGTTTGAGCCGCAGCGCCAGTGAGTCGGCCAGACCTATTTCGCCCGCCATGCCCCGGTCCGTAATGGCCTTAATCTGATCAAGGACGTCGTTACGGTCGGGACGGCCGATCAGCGAGATTTCTCCCAGCACGTCCAGGGCTTCGACTTTGGTAAACGTACTGTCGAAGTCAATAATGTAAAAGGTCTGTTCGGCCGGGCCGTGGGTTGGTGGTTGGGTAATCATGACGTATAGTATATATCAGGCAATTTATAGCAAGTGCGATCAACTACGTTGGCAAACTGAGCTTTCCGTAAAGACACGCCCTGTCTGGATCAGGGATCGGGATGCGTCAAAAACAGGACTGCCCGCTCCTCCGACCAGTAGGGTTGCTGGCCATTGATGCCCGACGTTTTTGACGCGAAGCCACAGTGGCCGCCCTGTCGGGGGAACTCCATCCAGACGTTGGGTAGTTCCCGCGCCATGGCTTCGGGGAAGCATTCGGGCGACAGAAACGGGTCGTTTTTGGCGTTGACAATCAGGGTAGGGACCGTAATGGTCGGCACATATTGCAACGAACTGCTCTGGGTGTAGTAGTCCGTTACGTCGCGGAAGCCGTTTATGGGAGCCGTAAATAACGCGTCGAATTCACGGACGCTGCGGGCTTTGCCCACCGCTTCGGTCTCGAATACGCCCGGCATCCGGGCTGCTTTCAGCATCACCTTGCGTTTAAGCGTTCGGTTAAAGCGGTAATTATACACCAGGCTGTCCCACTGTTCGAGCCGCTGCGTAGCCCCGATCAGGTCGAGCGGCACCGAGAACGTAACCGCTTTTTTGATGGCCGTATCAAGGGTTACCCCCCGTTCGCCAAGGTACTTCAGCGTAACGTTGCCACCCGCGCTGAAGCCAAGCAGATAAATAGTCTGATACCCCTTCGTAAGGGCGTGCTGGACAACGTAGTGCAGATCGCCCGTGTCACCAATGTGGTAGAAGCGTTGCTGCCGGTTCAGTTCGCCACTGCACGAGCGGTAGTGCCAGGCCAGGCAATTGAAGCCGCAGCGGGTCAGGTGCCGCACCATGCCCGCCAGATAGGTACTCGCCGAACTACCCTCCAGTCCGTGGGAGAGAATTACCAAAGGGAATGATGAATGCAGCGGAGGACATTCATCATTCATCCGCATCGGCCGGTCCGCCGGTGTGGGACCGTTTAATAATTCATCATTGGTAAAAGCCCAGTCCAGATCCAGAAAGTCATCGTCCGGTGTGTCGATGCGCTCGCGGATGTAAGAAACCGAGACCCTGCGAAACAGCGAGGGAATAATGGTTTGCAGGTGGCCGTTCCACAGGCGGGCAGGCGGCTCATACGTCGACTGGGCAATCAGCGGCATTGGGGGCGCGGTCGATTTAAGCCGCAAAGGTACGCGAAAACGGCGCAGGCTTCCGTATTCGTTTCAGAATTAGCCGGTTTGACAGACCCGTTCTCTGATGGGCATTATAAATTATTTGTCTGGCCTTACCCAAAACAGGAACAGGTCAAGAGTTAGGTGCCTACCTTTAAATCAGAATGCGAGGGTACGTAGCCCATCGCCCGCTTTATTTTCTCAATAAAAATGGATATTACTGCCAACATGACCCGCCAGCAGTTTCTTAAGCTTGGTGCCCTGGCCACATCGGCTGCCTTGCTGCCCAGTCTGGATGGAATGGCCCAAACGCCCAAAAAAGTGGGCCTGCAACTTTACACGCTTCGCGATGCGATGGCAAAGGACCCCGACGGGACGCTGAAGAAAGTAGCCGCCATCGGCTACAAAGAGGTTGAGTCGTTTGGCTACTCTGACGGTAAGTTTTTCGGTAAAACGCCTAAAGAATATGCCGCCAAACTAAAGGAACTAGGCTTATCGGCACCCAGCGGTCATTATATGACCGGTAAGGTAATGAAAGCGAAGGGCACCCTGACCGATGACTGGAAACGGGCCGTGGCCGATGCCGCTGAAATTGGCCAGAAATACATGGTTTGCGCTTATCTGTTCCCCCCTGAGCGCACCAAACTGGACGACTATAAGCAATTCGCCGATCTGTTTAATAAATCGGCCGAGGTATGCCGGGCAGCGGGTATTCAGTTTGCCTACCACAACCACGACTTTGAATTTAAGGCCATGGATGGCAAAATACCCTACGACCTGCTGCTGAGCAACACCGATCCAAAGCTGGTTAAGATGGAGTTAGACCTATACTGGGCTACGTTTGCGGGGCAGGACCCAGTGGCTCTGTTTAAAAAGCATCCCGGCCGGTTCCCGCTCTGGCACGTAAAAGACATGGAAAAATCGGCCGATCGCGCGTTTGCCGAAGTGGGCACGGGGTCCATCAACTTTCAGCGCATTTTTGACGCGAAAAAAACGGCTGGCATGACCAATTACTTTGTGGAGCAGGACGTTTGCAAACGTCCTCCCCTGGAAGCCATTGCCATCAGCTACAAAAACGTTGGGAAGTTGAGGGTGTAATCGGCTGGTGTTTAGTAGTGGATGAGGGTAAAACAAGCCATTGTCCGCCGTTCAGTCCAGAAATTGCGGCCGTCCGAGTCTGAATGGCTTTCATCCGTTTAGGCCCGGACGGACGCAATTTCTGAGAGTTACCTTTATCCGTATTTCTGTTTAAAATCGTCTCGCTGGCGTATGTAGTCCTCATCCGCCAGGACATCAAGGTATCGTTTCTGAAAAATATCAGCGCTTTCTTTCTTGGTTTGATCCAGCACTAAGGGCGCTATTTCGCGCCCGTGGGCTCCACTCTGGCCTTTTTTATCGGCCGGGACCGGGCCAACGTACTTCTGGCCTGACTTATGGTGGTAGTAGCGTAAACTACGTGTCATGCCCATCTGCAAAAACTTCCGGGCCATGTCCATGCCGACGAAGTCGCCGTTGGCTTTATAGTCCAGAAACAGCTGATAGATCTTCTCCGACGATTCGCGGGCAATGTCGGGGGTTTTGAAGCGCCAGTAGGGGAGTATCTCCGCTTTGTAGGGCATTGCCGTCAGTACGCCCATCTCGCCCACGCTTACCCGGTACTTCTCCGGGTGTTCCCTGAAGTCAATGCCGAAGTAGTTGGGAGTTTGCTTTGCCGATGCCATAATACGTTCGTGCCGGTATCTGAACCAGCCAGTCTCTTGGCGCACGGTCTACGCTGACCAGCTGGCGTCAGATTTCACTATATAACCCCATAAGGGCTAAACGGTTCGCTTTTCTGATGTCCGTTAACACACTCTCGGACACGGTAGAAACAGGGGAGGGGTACGATACAACGCGTCTGGCAACCCAACTAATTCAGGCCTGCGCCCGGCAGGCTGTTTTTTCTTTGCTTATGCCGCCCCTGGAAAAAGTAAACCATCGCTAACGACTCCTGATGATAGGTAGATCATGGGTTATAGCGGACTGGCCAGTTATTCGCTATCGATTAACCTTATGCCTTAACATGAGTTTATCCAATGACTAACCACATGAAAATAGTATGAGTATCGTATCAAAAACAATTGGATGGACACTGGCCGGGGTGGGCGCGTGGATTGCTACCAAAGCCATATTGAGTCAGAAACGGAAACTGAATTTTGAAAACAAGACGGTGCTGATCACCGGCGGTTCGCGGGGGCTGGGCCTGGAACTCGCCCGGCAACTGGCGCAGGAAGGAGCCCGCATTGCCATCTGCGCCCGCGACGAAGCCGAACTTGACCGCGCTAAATCTGAATTGGAACAATACGGTATCGACGTGTTTGCCCAGGCCTGCGACATTACCAGTAAAGTACAGGTTGACCGGTTTGTGGGGGCCGTTGAAGAGGCAGTGGGGCCAGTGGACGTTCTCATCAACAACGCCGGAACCATCATCGTGACGCCCTTTGAACATGCTACCGAAGACGACTTCCGCGATGCGATGGACATTAACTTTTGGGCGGCTTTTCACATGATCAACGCCGTGCTGCCGCAGATGATAACCCGGCAGCAGGGTCGCATCGTCAACATTACGTCGTTCGGCGGTAAAGTGGCCGTGCCTCACCTGATGCCGTATTCGACCAGCAAGTTTGCCTTCGTTGGCTATTCGGAAGGGCTGCGGGCCGAACTCCTCAGCAAGAACATCTACGTTACAACCATCTGCCCCGGCCTGATCCGCACGGGTAGTCCACGCAACGCGATTTTTAAGGGCCAGAACGAGAAAGAGTATGCCTGGTTCAAAATCGGCGACTCCCTGCCGCTGTTCACCATTGCGTCGGACGACTGTGCCCGTGAGATCATCGACGCCTGCCGCTATGGAGAGGCCGAACGAATCATTTCATTACCCGCTAAACTGGGCGCTGCCCTGCAAAATACGGCTCCTAACCTGATGGGTGAACTGTTGGCTATGGTAAACGCCACACTGCCTGCGCCCGGTGGCATTGGCGAAAAACGGGCGTATGGCAAAGACAGCGAGACGGCTTTGTCCCAGTCGTTTTTAGCTGAATCAACCAATCAGGCCGCCGAACAAAACAATGAGATGATTCATTGAGCCGTATACTCCGCAATGCTCTGAATAGATTTAATAAACAAGCGCTGTATTCTCCTGTCTGTTTGAGCAATC
>DATHAW010000405.1:0-2513 GCA_035296465.1 Spirosoma sp. | reverse complement strand
TTGGTTATTTTAAACACTGGCCGTTAATTGCCCGGCAGCTTGATATTGATAAGGGTAGCAGTCGGGAATTTCGCTGGGCCGCCCGTTTGGATCAGGAGCAAAAACTTGCCGGGTTTACCCTGTTGAATCGATATGGTATGGAATATCGCTTCCGGGACTTGTCTAACACCAATGTTTTTTTGCCCAACTGGCGGGTGCGCTACATGGTGCGGCTGGATAAGCCCATACGGATTGCCTGGCTGAAACAACCGTTCAGTCTGGTTGTCAGCGATGAACTGTTTGTTCAGTTTGGCCGTGCCGTGCGCAGCAATCCCAACGTGTTCGATCAGAACAGGCTGTATGCCGGGTTCAACCTTGGGTTAGCGCGGAATGTGAGAGCCAGCCTGGGCTACATCTACGGCATTCAGCAACGAAGCTCAGGCAGGGAGTTCGACTATTTAAACATTTTATGGACGGTGGTCACATTCGACAACGTCCTGAGCCAGTTCAAAAAAAAGAGCCTTTAAATTTCTGTATGCGAGGGCTCAATTGCTGAGGCTCCCGCAAAGCATCTGACGCACAGCAGGCCTAACCTCCAGACTTTTCCGGTATGCTGCGATTTGTGCCCCGAACTGAAATTAATACCGTGGCGTGGAATGCCTGCGTGGCGGCTTCGGCGCACCGGATTGTTTATGGGTATTCGTGGTACCTGGACGCTGTGACGGGTCAAGATGACCGAGGTGACCAGGCTACGGTGTACCCGCCAATGCAATGGGCTGGCCTGGTCATTGTTGGCGATGCCGGCACGTATCAGGCCGTAATGCCCGTGCCGCTGCGTCGTAAGTTCGGCCGCTGGGTGGTGCACCAGCCGCTGTTCTGTCAGTTTCTGGGTGTTTTTTCGCCCGATGAAGCGGTTGATCCAGCGCCTTTTCTGCGGGCCGTTCAGCATCAGTACCGCTACGGGTCTGTGCTTTGTCTTCGTTCGTATCCGCAGCCATCGGTCGGTTTCAACGCTGTCCAGCAACGAACAACCCACGTACTCGATCTGTCCGTTGGCTACGAAACCATTGCCGGGCGCTACACCCGCGACCGCAAACTAAATCTGCGTCGCGCCCTGGACTACGGTTGGCTCATAACGGATTCGACCGACCCGGAACCCTTATTAGACCTGTTTCGGTCTAATCATGCCGACCGTATCGACGGTGGGGTGGGGGAGTGGGCTTATGATAACCTACGATGGCTGATTCAGGCGTTGCAAAAACGCGGGTTGGCAACGCTACGGTATGCCCTGACCAACGGGTGCATCGAAGCGGGGGCTTTATTCGTTCAGGAGGGACACCGAATTATTTATCTGTTCAATGCCGCGTCGGAAACGGGCCGACGGGGAAATGCCCGCACGCTGCTGATTGACCAGGTCATCCGGGAAAGGGCCGGGCAACGCTTTGCCGGGCAACGATCTGCCGGGCAACGCTTCAATGAACATACCCAGAAGGAGAAGCCCCTGATCTTTGACTTTGAAAGCCCGCAGAAGGAGTCTGTCGTCCATTTTTACCGGAGTTTTGGCGCCGTTGACGAACCATTCTATGACGTGCGCTGGAACCGACTGACGCTCGTTGAAAGGGCGGTTAAACAGGTGCTGGGCCTATTCAGGTAGGCCGTGTTTGCGGGCGGCTGGGGTGAGTTGTATGCGTGCTTAAACAGGGCAATTCGCAAACCCAAGCACTCAAAAATACTTCAGCGGCTGCTTCAGGCCGTTGTTTCGTTTGAGGTCCATGACCATCGAACCCACGAACAGATCGACCTCGACTTTGACCGGAACTTTGTTCGTATCGTCGGAAACATAAATGCGTATCGACTCCTCTTCCTTAAAGAGTTTGTTCTGAGGCAGCACTGGATTCAGCCGTATTACGTTGATGCGGCCGCTTTTTGTTTTGATAACATCTTTGCCCCGGTAGCGGACTTTCATGTTATAGACCGTGTCGTCGTAAAAAGCCGGTAGCTCAATTATCTGCCCATTGCTAAGACGGTTGAAGTCGATGGTGCGCAAAAAATAGTAACCACTAATCAAATCATGCACATTATCGGGCACTTTGAAAATATCGCGCTCGGTCCGTTCCTCGGCTTTTACCGTATTGGACGTGTGGTTAAACGTAATGTTCTCTTCCTTACGGTAACTATTTTCCTGAATGTTGGAGTAAAATTTCTGGGGCAGAATCGCCGACGTATCAATATAAGAACGCCAGGTGTCGCGTATGCGCGTGACCATGTCGAATGCGCCAACCGTACGGCCATCAACATTGACGCGGTAGCAGGGGCGATCATTGACTTTATAAAGCGTGGGGCTAACGTCTACTATTGCTTCGGCTGCATTTATGAAGCCGTAGTGAACGCGGTATTCGAGGTGTTCGCCTGGTCCGAAGCTGGTATTAACTACACGCCGGTACGTATTCAGCGCCTAGAAACCAGTGCCCAGAATACAGATAATAACCAGACCAATTAAATGCTTCTTCATAACAACCACCCGGTAGCCGGGC
>DATHAW010000404.1:0-11993 GCA_035296465.1 Spirosoma sp. | reverse complement strand
TGGCGCTAAAAAACGGCAAAAAAACAATTCAGCGCATCGATAGTCAGGAGAATACGCATACTGACCTGCTGCCACGCGCCAACGAAAACCTGAGCAATCCGCAGCCCTGGGGCGACTTTATACTTTATAATTCGCCCCGGTCGGGCATCGACAATATTTACGCCGTCGATACGCGGACGAGGGCCCTTTTTCAGGTAACGTCGCGACCGCTGGCGGCCTATCACGCGGCCGTTTCGCCCGCGGGCAACCGGCTGGCGTTCGATGATTTCAGCGCCGACGGGTTTCGCATTGCCGATATGCCCCTGGACCCGGCTACCTGGAAGCCTGTTGTTGTCGGCTCCGCCGGTGCTGGTTTGCCGCAGGCAGTTCGTTACTTTGGCTCTGGTCGGGATGGTTCGTTAATCAAACAGGAGCCGGGTGCGGCCGAAGCCCGCCAGATTCTACTGGATTCCTTACCCACCCAAACGCGCTACGTTCCTCAGCGCTTCCGTCGGCTGGCCAATGCCATCAATGTGTATAGCTGGGGACCCGTTGTCGGGTCGACGGGACAGGAGCTTAGTGTTGGGCTGAATTCACAGGATCTCCTGAGCACGACGCAGATTGGCGTTGGGTATACGTATAATCAGGCCGAGCGCGTAGGGGCTTACTTCGCCAATCTGAGTTATCAGGGACTATACCCCATTCTGGACCTTAGTTTCCAGCGGGGCAACCGAAACACCTCACTCTATGTGGACCGGGTCATACCACGGGATAGCCTGCGGACCGACCGCTGGCAGTACAACCAACTGACGGCCGGATTTCGCCTACCGCTGCGGCTGACCCAGTCCAAATACGCTCAGAACCTGAACGTATCGGCCTACTACAACTACCAGCAGGTAAGCGGCTATGACCTGCCGTTCCGGTTTTTGACGGAGGTTGGCCGGGCGGGGTCGTTAAACGCGCTGACCTATGGCTTCAGTTACGCGCGGCTGCTTCGGCAAAGCAAACGTGACGTGGGGCCACGCTGGGGGCAGAGCCTTTCGGCTACTTTACGCACAACCCCGTTTGGCGGGCGGCTTCAGGCGGAGCAGTGGGGCGTTCAGGCCAACCTGTTTTTTCCGGGGCTGGGCCGTCACCACGCGCTGCGTTTCCGGGGTGGTTATCAGTACCAGGATCGGGGAACGTACCGCTTCAGCCCGGCCGTGTTCTATCCACGCGGGCAGGACTACGTCAGCGACGACCGAATCATGGCGGGCAGTGCCGAATACCGACTTCCGCTGGCCAGTCCGCACTGGTCTTTAGGACGGATGCTTTACGTGCAACGGATTAAGGCGGCCGGTTTTATCGACGGAGCTATGGGACAAAGCATCCTGGAAGTCCGCGACATGTTCGGGCGTTTGCGCGGCTACGAAACCACGAACCGACGCTACCAGACCACCGGTCTCGACGTATCAGTTGTGTTTAACGTGCTCCGGCTGCGAACGCCCTTCGAGGCTGGTGTCAGAACGATCTATAACCTCACCACCCGCGAGTGGCTGGTGCAGCCGCTGGTGATCGATATTGGATTTTGAGCATAAACGGAAGCTCCTCGCTACGTTCAGGCTTTATAAAAAATCCACTTCGATAATTCGCGGTACGTTGGTTTCTTGCCGTACATCAGGATACCGACGCGGTAGATGCGGGCGGCCAGCCAGGTGGTGCCGATGAAGCCCAGTACCAGCAGGGTCATGGAGAGTACCAACTGCCAGCCGGGCACACCCAGCGGCAGCCTGACCATCATGATAATGGGCGAGGTGAACGGAATAATCGACGCCCAGAAAGCCAGCGTACTGTCGGGGTCGCGCAGCACGAACTGCGCAATGATAAACGAGAAAATGATGGGCATCGTCACGGGCAGCATAAACTGCTGGGTGTCGGTTTCGTTATCGACGGCGGCCCCAATAGCCCCGTAGAGGGCGCTGTAGAGCAGGTAGCCACCCAGAAAATAGAAAAGAAAACAGCCGATGATGAGCGGCAGGTTCAGGTTTTTGACCGAACTAATGAATGAACTGACTGGGTTACTGGCTGCCTGGCTAACGCTCCGTGGCGCATTGGCCGACTGACCTACCTGGGCCTGTATGGACGATTGAACGGTTGGCCGGTTGGCGAACTTGCTCCCAAACAAAGCCGTGCCCGCCGAGGTAATGCCCACCGACAGCAGAATCCAGAGCGTGAACTGGGTCAGCCCTACCAGACCAACGCCCAGAATCTTACCCATCATTAACTGAAAAGGCTTCACCGACGAGATGATGACTTCGATGATTCGGTTTGTTTTTTCTTCCACTACGCCCCGCATCACCTGCATTCCATAGACCATGACGGTAATGTAAATAAGGATGGCGCACAGCAAACCAATTATGGAAGCCGCGCCGGTGCTGCTTTGCTTTTCGCCCTCATCGCTGAGGCTAATGGTTTGGGCGTCCACGTCTACTTTGGCTTCCTCGATCACCTGGCGCGTAATGCCCGACTGCGTGAGCTTTACATTCTCGATTTCCCGTTCAATCGTGCGCTCGATGTTTGTTTTTAAGTCAAAACTGACGCCTTTCTCCGCAAATAACTGAACCCCTTTCGGGTTGACCAGAACGTCTTTCGGAATGTAGACCAGGACGTCGTTTCCGCTTTTTGGAAATGATTTCTTTTCGGTGGCAATAGGCCTCTTGGTAAACGAGAACAGCAGCGAAGATGAGTTTTTAAACTTGCCCGCAAACTGTCCGCTTTCATCGACTACCGCCACTTTTTTCTGGTCAATGGAGCTGATAGCCGCCCAGCCCGCCAGCCCGTAAAAAGCTGCAATCAGGAGCGGCCCCAGGATCGTCATGACCAGGAATGATTTTTTGCGCACCCGTACCAGGTATTCGCGCTTGATAATGAGGAAGATGATGTGCATACGGTTACAATAAGAAAGGCATAAAGGGGAAAAGGTGAGTAGGAGACTGGTTAACGCCGATTCACTCGGAAGCCTCACCAACGGCCTGGATGAAAATGTCGTTCATGCTGGGAATGTTTTCGCCAAAGGAGCGCACGGCCACCCGGTCGAGCAGGTGACGAATGAGGTCGTTCACGGCTGCATCAGGCGGAATCCTGATGTCGGCCCGCCGGAAACCGTCGTCGACCGGGCGGGTGTTCATTACGGCAAAAGCCGGGGGGAGGTCGTCGAGCGTACCCTGGTACTCAACGTGGTAGGTGTGGGTCTTGAACTGCTCCTTGATGGCCCGTTTGGTGCCGTCGAGCACCTTATGCGAGCGGTGAATCAGGGCAATGTGGTCGCACAGTTCCTCAACGGATTCCATGCGGTGGGTCGAGAAAATAATGGTTTTGCCCCGCTCACGCAGTTCCAGAATCTCGTCTTTTATGAGGTTAGCGTTTATGGGGTCGAAGCCCGAAAAGGGTTCATCGAGGATAATCAGGTCGGGTTCGTGCATGACCGTTGCCACAAACTGCACCTTTTGCTGCATTCCTTTGGAGAGGTCTTCGACGTTTTTAGTCCACCAGGTTTTGATGTCGAATTTAATGAACCACGTCTTTAGTTTCTCCATAGCCTGCTTCTCACTCAGGCCTTTAAGCTGAGCCAGATAAAGCAATTGTTCACCCACCTTCATTTTCTTGTACAGACCTCGCTCTTCGGGTAGGTAGCCAATGCGTTTTATATGACTGGGATTGAGCCGTTCGCCCCCGAGGATCACCTCACCGGCGTCGGGGGCCGTTATCTGGTTGATGATTCGGATCAGTGAGGTTTTGCCCGCACCGTTTGGACCGAGCAACCCGAAAATACTGCCTTTGGGTACGGCTAAACTCACATTGTCCAGGGCCCGGTGTTCGGCGTATTGCTTAACGATGTGGTGGGTTTCAAGAATGTTCATGTGGTACTGGTGGGCGTTGGTTTAGGTTAAGGTAGCTCAAACATCGACGTTCGGCTGCAACCAGCCAACCAATTTACGGATGAACAGCCGAACGGCGGTACGGACGGTTATAAAAAAGGCCATAACTCCACGAGTTATGGCCTTTAACCCTATTTGCCGACTATCATCGGTAATAATCCCGTACCTGGAACAGGAGCATCAGGAACAGTAATCCGAGCAAAATGCCAACTATACTGAACGAGAAAACGCTGCTTAATATGCTAATGAGTTGAGCATAGTAACTAAGCACCCAGCCCGACCGCTTGCGGTTGAACAGGCCCGGCAGGGCTAGGGCACCCAATACCAAACCAATCACTGTAAGAATCATGGTAATGGTATAGCCAATGCCGCTGCCTATGCCTCCCAAAAAGGAGACGGGCATCATTGCCGCGCCAATGCCCAGAAAGACCAGGATGGCCGGTAGGGTGAGCAGCAAGAGCACGAGCGATACAATCGGCCAGTACTTTACGAAACCTTCCCGAAAATTCTGGGGGAATTGAAACGGAGCTTTGACTGTGAAGAATGGAGCCAGCTCGGTCTCCAGCATAGCGGACTGATTCATGGTAGAAAATGGTTTAGGCATAAAGGAGGAAGATTTGGTTTTAACGGCAAACTACAAATTTAGCAACAATGAATGCTGGTCTGATTAAGTGTATTTAATTCATTGTTTATTAGACGGTCACTTCATTCGTCTCAAGAGGCTGCGTTCTGAATTCACCCTCCCATTTAGAGATGATGCAGGTGGCCACGGCATTGCCGGCTACGCTCGTTGCGCTGCGTCCCATGTCGAGCACCTGGTCGATACCCAGCAGCAGGGCCAGTCCCTCGGCGGGCAGGTTGAACATCGACATGGTTCCGGCTATAATGACTAAGGATGCCCTGGGAACGCCGGCGATGCCTTTGGACGTAATCATCAGCGTCAGCATCATTGTGATCTGCTGTTCAATGCTGAGCGGTACGTGGTAAGCCTGAGCAATGAAGGCCGTGGCGAACGTCATGTAGAGCATTGACCCATCGAGGTTGAAGGAGTAGCCCAGCGGCAGAACGAACGAGATAATCCGCTCCGAACAGCCAAATCGGCGCAGGGCCTCAATGGTCTGCGGAAACGAAGCCTCCGAACTGGCCGTACTGAACGACAGGATAACCGCGTCTTTGATCTCGCGCAGCAAGGCCAGGTAGGGAATTCGCACAACCAGGCAGATAAGGCCCAGAACGACGAACATAAAAAATAGCAGCCCACCGAAAAAACACAGAATCAGGTAGGCATAACCGGCCAGAATCCCCAGCCCCTGCTGCGCCACAATGGCGGCAATGGCGCCCAGCACCCCAAACGGCGCAAAGCCCATGACGTAGCTGGTTATTTTAAACATGACGTGCGACAAGGCGTCGAGGGCCTTAATCATGATTTTGCCCTGCGCGCCGACCGACCCCACGGCAATGCCGAAGAAGATGCTGAACACCACGATCTGGAGAATCTCGTTGGTGGCCAGTGCCTCGACGAAACTCGTCGGAAAAATGTGCGTAATAAAGGTCTCAAACGTAAACTTCTGGGCTTCGATGCCCGTGTCGGTACCTTTGGCGGGCAGCGGCAGGCTCATTACCTCACCCGGTTTCATGATGTTGACCACCAGCAGGCCCACCACCAGTGAGAGAATGGTGGCGAAATAGAAGTAAGCCAGCGTTTTAAGCCCGATGCGCCCCACGGCCCCAAAGTCGCCGAGTTTGGCAATGCCAACAACCAGCGTGGCAAACACCAGAGGCCCGATAATCATTTTGATGAGCCGCAGAAAGATTTTCGACAGAATATTGAGGTCGGTGCCTGAAAAGCCCGCATCGGTAGCCGGAAAAAAGTAACCAATGGCAATACCGAGCACCATGCCCAGAAAAATACGCGTTGTCAGGTTAGGAAGTCTCATGCAATGGGGAGTAAAAAGCCGTATGGGCAAAAGTAACTGAATATGGGGAGTTCAAAAAGGCTGTAGGTGCGTATACACTAAGGTCATTTGGTTGTTAACACTGGCGGCTGGGCGATAAATCAAGTAATGAAATGAACCTAATACGCTTACGAACACAGAGGCAGATTGTGTCAGGCCGTTAATCCGGCAACTGAACCCCGGTCGACGTCAGTATGCTGGCAGCCCGAATCAGGCTTTGCCGAAGATTCGCTTGTAGATGGGCTTTCGGTAAGCAAACTGGAGCCATATGAGTGGAAACAGCAGGTAATCCGTCAACCAGAATGGCGTTTGATATCGTATATCATCCACGATGACGGTGCCTCCGGCCGGGTCGCTAACTAACCGGTGGCGGTGGTGCCAGGCGGTCAGAAAAAACGGCAGCCGGGTGCCCTGGTCAATGAAATATACTTCGTTGGGGCTGGTCTGCTGATCGATAATAACGCTGATCCAGTCCTGATGGAAAAGCAAAAAATTTAGCCGCAGGTGAACCACATCACCCGTACGGCAACCGTCGAACCGGATTACGTCAACGGGGGGAAATGGCGGGCTTAACTGGTCAAACAGGGCCTGGTCAAAGCCCGCCCACACGGCAGACAGGGGTTGACGAACAGGGGTTTTGAGGAGTAGATGCATAAAGAAAAAGAGCGGGGAAGAGCGATTAAACAGCGTTTTGAGAAAAAAATAATACCGTATAATTGATAAGTTCGGGAATATCACCCAACTTGACCATCTGTCTGCGGCTTCATGCGAGCCAAACCGGGCAGATTCCCGATCGGTATATGAGTCGTTTCGGACGATGGTCGCTGAGTTGGCTGATGATGGGCCTGCTCATCCGGGCAATGCCACTACTGGCTCTTGATACGCCAGCGCCAGAATACCTTACTGTGCATAATGGCCTTCCCCAGGGATTCATAAAGTCGCTGATTCAGGATCGGCGCGGCTTTATCTGGCTGGCCACGCGCGATGGCCTGTGCCGTTACGATGGGGTTCGCTTTCGCATTTACAACCACGATCCGCAACGGGTTGGCTCGCTCTCGTTCAGCAGCATCTATGAGATTAAGGAAGATACGAAGGGAAGGCTCTGGCTTCGTACGGAGAATAACAACGTAGACTGTTTTGATCCGGTAACCGAGCAGACCCGCCGGGTTTCGGCATCGCCCCAGTTCAGCCGGGCGGTTGGCCGTCACTCACTGGTGGGTATCTCTCCCGATCGGCACGGTAATGTTTGGGTAGCCACACAAACGAACGGTTTTTTTCGGCTGAATCCAAACGGTATCGTCTCGCATCATCACTGGCCTGCCATTGGCGATACCGTTCAGCGGAGCATTCATGCCTTGCTGCTTGACCGTCACGGGCACCCGTGGGTGGCTGCCCGCGATGGGTTATTTCACTACAATCCGGCAACGGGAACATTTGCCGGCTTTCGGGTAGGGCAGGGGCTGCCGCAAAATGATGTCAGGAGCCTGCACGAACGCGCCAATGGGGAACTGATGCTGGGATTTCTGGGACGGTTTGCACTGTTCGACGCCATTCAGGGCCGAGCCCGCAAAACCGTCGACCTGCCCACCGCCCCTTTGCAAATTCCCCTGTTTACCCGTGACCACCGCGGCCTGGACTACGTCAACCAGCACCGTTATACCGATCAGGCTTCTCTGGTGCCGTTATCCAATCCCAACGAACCGGGCATATCGTCAAAGTTAGCTCGTTTTTCGGCCATATCGTTGCTGGTTGACCGTTCAAATGTCCTGTGGATCGGTACGAATGGCGACGGGGTTATCAGGTATGATCTGAACAAACGCCTGTTTCGGTCCTGGCCCTACCAAACGAACTTTATTACGGACTGGCTGACGCAGCAGGCCGGCATACCCGCTGGTGCGGTTCCGGCAGGTCTCCGGACTCAGGCAGGCAGCGCTATTTACAGTAAGTTCGACCGGCAGAAAGTGCTCTGGATTGGTGGTGCTGACCTGCCGCCCTACTCTTATAACAAGGAAAGTCAGTCGTTCGAGTTGGTTCGTCCGACGGGTATTGAGCCGCGGTGGCTGCCGAAAGGACTGTTTCGGATGACGGCCCTCGCCACCGGGCCGCAGGGCGAAATCTGGGGATTACTTGGGCCGCACAGCCGGGCGGTGGTCCGGCATAATCCCGACCTGCGAACCTTTACGGCCTTTCCGCTGCCGCTGCCGGCCAACCACCCGTACGAGGTTATGGCCATGACCGTCGACGGCGGCCGGATTTACCTGGCAACCAGAAACCACGGTTTATTACGTGCTGACCTGTCGGCTAATCGGGTAATTCACTGGGGGCCTAACCCCGCTGATTCCAGTTCGCTTCCCAACAATGCCCTGCTAAGCCTGGCCCAGGATCCGGCCCGGTACAATCACCTCTGGATCGGTACGTTTGGCAGTGGCTTATGTCAGCTCGATAAGATGACCGGCCGGATTCGGCGGTTTACCACGGCCAATGGTCTACCCAACAACGTTATTTATGCCATTCAGCCCGATGGCAACGGCTTTCTCTGGCTTAGCACCAACCGGGGCCTTTGCCGGTTTGACACCCGGACGTTTGAGATAAGAAACTATGCTGCCGACGACGGGTTGCCAAGTGACGAATTTGTCCTTCACCACCACGTTTCCTTACCCGATGGCCGACTGGTGTTTGGGGGTATTGGCGGCTACACCGTGTTCGATCCGCGCCGAATAGACGGCGATCCGTTTAAACCCGTAGTAGCGCTGACTGCCCTGCGCATCAACAATCAACCGGTGAATGCTACGGACCCCGAATCGCCCATAAGCAGGGACATAAATGAAACGCCCGAAATCAGGCTGAACCACCTTCAGAATTTCGTGTCGTTCGATTTTGCTGCTCTACAGTTTAATAAACCCAGCGAAAACCAGTATCGGTACAAGCTTGTCGGGCTGGATAATGACTGGGTGTACAGCAAAAATCAGGCTACGGCCACCTACACAAACCTGCCGCCGGCCACCTACACGTTCGTAGTCAATGCGTCGAATACGTCGGGTGTGTGGAGTCCCTATACCCGTAAAACCCGACTCATTATTGAACCACCCCTCTGGCAGACCTGGTGGGCTTATGTGGGGTATGTCGTCTTGCTGCTGGGAGCTATTGCCCTGTATGTGCGCACCCGAATTAATCGTATCCGGCTCAGGAGCCGGATGGAACTGCGTGAGCAGGAATCGATGCAGCTGAAAAACCTCGACGCGGTTAAGTCGCGTTTCTTTGCCAACATCACCCATGAGTTTCGTACACCCCTGACGCTGATTCTGGGCCCCTTAGAGCAACTGCTCAAGGAGGTGTCGCACCCACAGCAGCATAACCGGCTGGCGCTGGTATACAGCAATGCCAACCGGCTGCTGCGGCTTATCAATGAACTACTTGATCTGGCCAAACTTGAAGCGGGAAGCCTGACCATTACGCCCACCCCCAGTGATCTGGCTGACTTTGTGGAGCGAACCACGCGCGTGTTCGATGAGGAAGCCCAGCGCAAACGTGTTCGCCTGGCGGTGCATTCGCAGCTGGTCAACCCTTACTACTGGTTTGATGGAGACAAAGTCGAGAAAATTTTAAATAACCTGCTGGCCAACGCCTTTCGGTTCACGGGTGAGGATGGCTCCATAACGGTGTCGGTTCTGGCGGTCGCGCAGCCGGAAGGCGAATTAGCCGCAAGTGCCGGGAACACTTTCGGGGACCGGGTCCGGCTGATTGTGACGGATACGGGTGCGGGTATCGACGAAGCCAAACTGCCGCATATTTTTAATCGTTTTTACCAGGCCGATGCCACCACCGACCGGTCCGTTAGCGGGTCGGGCATCGGACTGGCGCTGGTGAAAGAACTGGTCGAGATGATGCACGGCAGCGTAACGGTCAAAAGCCGCCCCGGCTTAGGCACTACGTTTGTGGTCGAGTTGCCCTGCCGGCCGGCTTTCGCCACTGCGGAATCAACCGGCACAAACGACCAGCTCCAAACCGGATCAGCCCCAAACGTTTTGGCCGGAGCAATCGTTAATGAAGGAACACAACGGCTGCTGCTCGTGGAAGACAATGACGATATTGCCGACTATATCGTCAGTATACTGAGTCCCTTCTGGCGGGTGCGCCGGGTAACTGATGGACGGGAGGGTATCGACGCAGCGATTGCCGAGGGACCGGATCTGATTATTAGCGATGTGCTGATGCCTGAACTCGATGGGTATGAGTTGTGCCGGCAACTGAAAAGCAACCCACTTACGAGTCACATTCCCATTCTGCTGCTAACGGCCAAAACCGCCCTGGAGAGCCGCATGGAAGGGCTGAACGCCGGCGCGGATGATTACATACACAAGCCATTCCAGGTAGAGGAATTACTGGGTCGGGTTAGAAACCGGTTGGAACAGCAGCAACGGAGCCGACAGCACTATCGGACGCAACTGCTGCGCGAAGGGCACTTGCCGGCGGTTAGTCAATCGCCGGATGATGAATTTATGAACCGGGTATATGCCGCCCTGGAGGAGCGCCTGGACGATTCGTCGTTTGGGGTTGAGCCGATGGCCCAGGTGGTTGGAATGAGCCGGATGCACCTGAACCGGAAAATTAAGGCCATGACGGGCATGACCCCCAACGAATTGATTCGGACTGTGCGGCTGAACCGGGCGGCCGAACTATTGATGACCGGCGCTTCCGTATCCGAAACAGCTGACCGCGTCGGGTTCGACACCCCCGCCTATTTCTCCAAAGTCTTCAAGGAGCAGTATCATCTGACACCATCTGAGTATGCTGACAAAAACCGGCATGAGTTTGCCCGGTAATGAATTGATTACCTAGTTTGTGGTCGACCGACATAGCCATGGAGTACCAGTCGACAGGCTGTTAACCTGTTCCTAAACCCTCTAAAAAGCCGTTTATATGAATAAAAGGGGGATTTGCCATCCATGTTACAAATCTTATAGCCTTTGTTACGAATGAGCAAGGGGCTGTCTGGCATTGCGGTTACTATTGTATCAACAATAGGTTGCGTCACTAAAAACCGCACCACCACCGCCGATGACTTACTTTTCCTCCACCTCTCTTTCGGCCCGCGCAACGTTGGCCGAGTGGCCTCTTCTCAAAGTGTACCTGCGTGAGACGGGGCGCCAGTCGTTTCCGGTTTCTGATCTGGTTTACCTACAGGCAGTAGCTAACTACAGCTGGCTGAACTGGGTAGACGGCCGCCGGATGCTTATGCCCCGCACCCTTAAGTACTATTCGCCTAAACTGCCTAATGCCTGGTTTGTCAGGCTGCACCGGAACTGCGTGGTCAACCGGCGCTACGTCGAACGGCTGGAACGTACTGAAACGGGTGGACTGGTTCATCTTTCCACTGGTGACGTCCTGCCGGTTTCGCGTCGGCGGTGGAGCGTTGTTCGGCGGCAGTTAGCCAATAACATGCCCAATATAAGTTAACTAACAGCTTATTCTTTCCATTAGTGTGTAAACGCAAACTGCCCCGGCTTTGGCCGGGGCAGTTTGCGTTTACACATGTATAACAATTTAGTAACACCTAAGTCCGGCTAATGCCATAGATTTGCCGTAAACCAAACAACCCCAGCTTTCATGAATCAACAACTACGAAAAGCCATCCGAACCTGGATCTGGTTGATGATGCTATCCATAGCACCGGTCGCGTGGGCGCAGGTATCGTTCACAGCAGGCAGTCTTACGGCTACGCAAAATCTAAATACCCTGCCAACAAGTAGCTCGGCGACGTTCACCCAAAATTCGACCATTGTTGGTATTTATGCTGAACGAACTGGAAACGGAACAACAGTTGTACCCAACAACGGGTCTTCCAATGCGGGAAACCTTTACAGTTATGGTACAGGAACGAATGAGGACAGAGCGCTTGGCTCAGTTGGTTCCAGCAATGCTGCCGCCGGAAATTTTACCTATGGGTACCGATTAAAAAATGAAACCGGATCCACTATTACGTCGCTACGTATTCAATACGCCGGCGAGCAGTGGCGTAATAGTGCCGCTGCCGTTCAAACGATAACGTTTGCGTATCTTATTTCGAGCGCTGCCATTACCACTACAACGCCCGCAACGGCATTACCCGCCGGCTATACAGCCGTAGCAGCACTTGACTTCA
>DATHAW010000403.1:0-4813 GCA_035296465.1 Spirosoma sp. | reverse complement strand
ACTACTGGCACAAACAGCTAAATCCTTATTCCCGCAAGCCCCAGGCATGCAGACGTATACGTACCGTCGGGGTATGAAAACGAACCCAGCGGCTTCCCTCGACAGCATTAAGGCGCTGGGCATTACCGACCTGGAATGTGGCGTATTTTCGGGCAAAACAGCCGCTGAATCCCGCAAAATGCTCGATGAGCGCGGCATGCGCTGCTCGTCGTTTGGCGGTGGGTACGATGCGCTGCAGGATCCGGAAAAACTGCGTGAGATTGGAAAGAACGCCAAAATAATGGGGGCTGAGTACATTATGCTGGCCTGGATCATGAAAAAGCCGCCTTTTACGCTGGACGATGCGAAGGCGGCAGTCACTAATTTTAACCGCATTGGCAAACAGCTCAAAGACGAATTTAATCTAACGTTCTGCTACCACAACCACGGCTACGAATTCGAGAAATATCAGGACGGTACGCTATTCGATTATATCGTGCAAAACACCGATCCACGCTACGTTAGCTTTGAACTGGACCTGCTGTGGGCAGCCTTTCCGGGTCAAAAACCCGAAGAACTCTTGACTAAATATGGCAATCGGTTCAAATTGATGCACCTCAAAGACCTGCGCAAGGGCATACCCAAAAATTTGTCGGGTGGTACGTCTGTCGAAAACGATGTAGCATTAGGCACGGGCGAGATCGATATGGTCGCGGTGTTGAAAGCGGCCAAAAAAGCAGGCGTTAAACATTACTACATTGAGGACGAAAGCTCGTCGTTTGCCACCCAGGTACCCCAGAGCATTGCGTTTCTGAAGAGCGTGAAGGAATAAAGCTGTTTTTAGGGTTCGTGGTTTTGTTTATCAGCGGAACTACGAACCACCAACGTTGTCAGCTAATAACTCTACCAATGCGAATTCGTCGCGTCGTTTTACTCCTGTTTGCGTTACTGGCAGGCGTGTGTGCCTATGCGCAGCCTGAACGGGCCAAAACGTCCCACCCCGCGCCCAAACCTTTGCCACGGCAACTGGTCTGGCAGCAACTCGAAACCACCGCTTTTCTGCATTTTACGGTCAACACGTTCACCGATAAAGAATGGGGAGACGGCACCGAAAGCCCGGCTATCTTCAACCCGACAAAACTCGACGCCCGACAGTGGATCAGAACCTTGCGCGATGCTGGGTTCAGGATGGCGATCATTACGGCCAAGCATCACGACGGTTTTTGCCTGTGGCCATCAAAATTAACGGAGCACTCGGTCAAAAACAGCCCTTGGAAGAACGGAAAGGGTGATGTGGTTCGCGACGTAGCCGACGCCTGCCGCGAGTTTGGGTTAAAGTTCGGTGTCTATCTCTCGCCCTGGGACCGGCACGAAGCCCGCTACGGTACAGATGCTTACAACGATTACTATAAAGCGCAGCTACGCGAGTTGCTGACCAACTACGGTCCCGTTTCCGAGGTGTGGTTCGACGGGGCAAAGGGCGAGAACGCCAAAAACATGACCTATGACTTTGCCGGATACTGGGCGCTGGTTCGTGAGCTGCAGCCGCAGGCGGTCATGTTTTCGGACGTTGGACCGGATGTACGCTGGGTAGGCAATGAAGCAGGCAACGCGGGCGAAACCTGCTGGTCTACGATAACAACCGACGGCATGGCACCCGGTGTGGCCGATTCGAAATACCTGAATCGGGGCGACCCGCTTGGTAAGTTGTGGATACCGGCCGAAACCGACGTATCCATCCGGCCGGGATGGTTCTACCACCCCGCCGAAGACGCCAAAGTCAGGTCGGCGCAGAACCTGGTGAATCTCTATTATCAATCGGTAGGGCGAAACAGCCTGTTGCTGCTCAACGTACCACCCAACCGCGAGGGGCTGCTGTCGGAGCCGGACGTACTGAGTCTGAAAGCGTTCCGTCAGATTCTCGATGAGACATTCAAAACGAACCGTGTGGCTAAAAATCCGAAACTTACCGATAAGCAACTCAATACGTTTGTGCCGCTGTCAGCCACGCAGCCGCTAACCATCGACCTCGACGGTGAACAGACCTTCGACCGGATCATGATTCAGGAAAACATCGCCAATGGCCAGCGTATCGCGGCTGGCCAGGTCGAGGTATGGTCAGGTACCGACTGGCAGCTACTCCAATCGTTTGCAACGGTCGGCTACAAACGGTTGCTCAGGTTTCCGGCCGTGCGGGCGTCCCGTATTCGGCTTACGATAACGAATGCAAATGGTCCCGTGCAGCTGGCCGAGGTAGGCGTTTATAAGGCATCGGAACGGGAAGGTAAATAAGCCACTTATTGCTTGATAAGGAGCTGGTGCTTCTTCTTGGTGTTCACAGAGTAATACTGGTTCATCGAAACCAGACCAAAAAGGCTTTTCTTTGCGGTTACTGAGCAATTATCAGAATTTAATACGCCAAAATTTATGCTCTACCCGCTCACATTCGAGACCATTTTTAAAGATAAAATCTGGGGTGGCCAGAAGATAAACACCGTTCTTGGAAAAGACTTTTCCCCCTTACCTAACTGTGGCGAAACCTGGGAAGTGTCCGATGTCGAAGGCAACGTATCGCTGGTCAAAGAGGGTGCTTTACAGGGTAAGTCGCTGCGGGAACTAGTCTCGCAGTACAAGGGAGAACTGGTTGGCAAACACGTATACGAACAGTATGGCGACCGCTTTCCGCTGCTCATCAAATTCATTGATGCCAATGACGACCTTTCTATTCAGGTTCACCCAAACGACGAACTGGCCAGACAACGGGGCGTGGGCCATGGAAAAACTGAGATGTGGTACATTATTCAGGCCGATGAAGGGGCTAAACTCAATTCCGGTTTCAAGCGTGAGGTAGAAAAAGAGGAGTACGTCAAAGCCGTAGCCGACAACACAATTCAGGACCTCCTGAACATTGAATCTGTCCAGCCGGGCGACGTGTTTTTTCTGCCCGCCGGCCGGGTTCACTACATTGGAAAAGGCCTGCTGCTGGCCGAAATCCAGCAAACGTCCGACACTACGTACCGCATTTATGACTTCGATCGGGTGGATGCCACCAGCGGTCAGAAACGCGAACTCCACACCGACCTGGCCGTCGACGCCATCGACTACCACCACTACGATGCGTATAAAACGTCCTACGAACGGAAACTGAACCAAAGCGCCAACGCCGTTGTCAGCGACTACTTCGTTACCAACGTACTGAATTTTAATCAGGAAGTAGAGCATGACTACACGCACCTCGACTCGTTTGTGGTCCTGATCTGCGTATCGGGTGGGCTGACCGTTAACACACCGGGCGGCTACAGCATACCGCTTAAAATGGGCGAGTGTGCCCTGGTCCCAGCCTCGGTCAGCAATGTAACGCTGGTGCCCAGCCTGGATTCGCCGGACGGTGCTATGACGGTGCTGGAAACATACGTACCGTAATTTGTCGAAACGGTTAGGGGTGTCATCGTCTAAAATCTGACACCCCTAACTAGTTTGTCAAGGTTCCTCAGCAAAATCGCTCCCGCACTGGATTTTCTCCAGTTCAATGGCCCAATGGCCGTCGGGCGTAGAATGGCATAATCGCTATCTTTCCACAGATATACCCCAAATTTGCGTCCGGGACGCGGAGTCCCCCATTGCTTCCCATCCTATGATCTGTTTCGTTGGGGTCGACGTCGGCACGACCAATGTCAAAGCCCTTGCCCTAACCCCCAATGACCTTAGCCAGATTATCGCTCATGCGTCGGCTCCCGTCACCACGCTCAACCCCGAACCGGGCTATGCCGAGCAGGACCCGGCCGAAATCTGGTCGGCGTTTGTGCAGGTGATGGCCGAGGTGACCAGGGAAGTTACCGAGGCTGGCCACACCATTACCCACGTTGCCTTTAGCACGGCCATGCACAGCCTGCTGGCTATGGACGCCACGGGCAATCCCCTTGGTAATGTGATTTTGTGGTCCGACAACCGCGCTGAGGCTCAGGCAACGGCGCTTCGTAGCGAGCAGGCCGACCTGGGCAACGCCATTCATGAGGAAACTGGCACGCCCATTCACCCCATGATTCCGCTTTGCAAACTGGCATGGCTCCGCGAGCATGACCCTCGTTTGCTGCGCCGAACAGCTCACTTTGGTTCGGTAAAAGAGTTTCTGTGGCAGAAATTGACAGGTTCGTTCGAGATTGATTATTCCATTGCGAGTGCTACGGGGCTGTTCGACGCCAGAAAAAAACAATGGAGCAAACGGGCCATGGACTACGCAGGCGTCCGCCCCGAGCAATTGGCTCTGCCCGTCCCGACAACGTATCAGCGCCCTCTTCAGCCCTCGCTGGATACTGCCGGTACCGGCCTGACAGCCGCTGTGTCCTTACTGATTGGGGCGTCGGATGGGTGTCTGGCCAACCTAGGCGCAGGGGCCATCAAACCAGGTACGGCTACGCTCACCATCGGCACGAGCGGGGCCATCCGGCAGACCGTTCGGGAACCCTTCCGCGACAGCCAGGGACGGTTGTTCTGCTACATTCTCGACGACGATCACTACGTGGTGGGCGGGCCAACCAACAATGGCGGTAACGTGCTCGAATGGGTGTCGGAGAATCTGACGCGGCTTGATACGAAAGACCTGCTGACCGAAGCCGAAACTGTGCCGGCCGGCTGCGATGGGCTACTGTTCATGCCTTACCTGCAGGGCGAACGTGCTCCGATCTGGAATGCAGCCGTACGCGGGGCTTACCTGCACGTCGACTGGCTGCATACCCAGGCTCATTTTGCCAGGGCAGCGCTGGAAGGCGTACTGCTCAATCTGCTCAGCATCAATGGACTTTTGGTAGAGTACACCGGTCCGGCACGGGTCATT
>DATHAW010000402.1:0-3758 GCA_035296465.1 Spirosoma sp. | reverse complement strand
ATTGCCCATTATAAACAAGGTGGCGGACAGCCCGAAAAGGCAGTGAAGCAGTACAAAGATATTTTGTATGCGCTCCATCTAAAAGACACAATGTCTCCCCTACCCGATAAACCAGATAATCCCAAAGCCTATAAATTTGTTGAACTTGGCCGGGGCAATGTTAACGTACCGGCGGTCCTAAGCGCTTTAGATGACATCAATTTCAAAGGCTGGGGGATTATCGAGTTAGACGGAGTGCCCGAGAAAGACAAAACGGCGGCACAATGTGCCCAGATTAATAAAGATTATATCACAAAAACCCTGAACCTCGCCTTATAAAAATCGATTGCGAACGTTCACCTGAACACGGGTGGCGTAGCAAAATGCCATTCGGTTAGCTGCCTCAGCGTTCATTAGTCAACCTATAAACGTCATTATGAAACAACTGCTCTTTTCATTGGTCCTGCTGACGGCTTTATCTTCCTTTGAACCGTCGCAGACACCCAACACGCTTACGGCCAAAGAGAAGAAGGACGGCTGGAAGCTGCTCTTCGACGGAAAAACCACAACGGGCTGGCGCGGGGCTTATAAGGATAAGTTCCCCAGCAGAGGCTGGAGCGTTGAAAACGGATTGTTGACCATTCAGAAGTCCGACGGCTCAGAATCCCAAAGTTTCGGCGACATAGTAACTGATGCTGAATACAGCAATTTTGACCTGTCGTTCGACTTTAAACTGACCGAAGGAGCCAATAGCGGGGTTAAATACTTTGTGGTCGAGCAACAGCCGAAGCCTAAAGGATCGGCCTACGGCTTAGAGTTCCAGGTTCTGGATGACGACAAACACCCTGATGCCAAACTTGGCCGCGATGGAAACCGCACGGTTGGTTCACTTTACGACCTGATACCGGCAAGTGGTAAAAAAGCCAATCCCATTGGCCAGTGGAACACCGGCCGCGTGGTGTCAAAAGGAATGCACGTTGAACACTGGCTGAACGGCAAAAAAGTGGTCGAGTACGAACGGGGTAGCCCGGCCTTTCGTGATGCGGTGGCGAAAAGCAAATACAAAGCGCCGGACTATAATACCAATGGCCGTTTTGGAGAAGCCTCTAAAGGCCATATTCTGTTGCAGGATCACGGCGAACAGGTGTCTTACCGAAACATCAAAATAAAAGCGCTGGATCGATCCACCGACACGGCCGGACGTTAGCAGTTTACACCCTTACAACTTTTTAATTTACGTAATCATCGAGTATTTAACACCTGACTCTATATGGAAAACCGTCGTGATTTTATAAAAAAATCTGCCCTGGCTGGCCTTGGCATGAGCTTTTCGGCAGGCAGTTACGCACGCATTCTTGGCGCAAATGAGCGGGTTCGCGTGGGTATCATTGGCTTCTCTGATCGCTTCCGGCAATCGCTGGCTCCCGCATTCATGGCACACGCCAAAAATCAGAACTTTGCCTTTGTTGGCGTGTCGGACATCTGGAGCCGTCGGCGCGACGAAGCCGAGACGTACCTGAAAGGTAAAGCCTGGAATGACAGCGCCTTCTTTAAGGCCCGCAACAACGATGAACTCCTGGACCGCAAAGACGTTGATGCCGTTATTATCAGCACCGCCGATTTCCAGCATGCACTCCATTGCGCAGATGCCGTTGATTCGGGTCGGGACGTATACTGCGAAAAACCCTTTGCTGAATCGCTCGACGACGCCAGGAAGGCGCTCAGAGCCGTTGAAAAAAGCAAGAAGATTGTGCAGGTTGGATCACAACGTCGTTCGGCACCAAATTACCATGCCGCTAATGATTTTATTCGCTCGGGCAAGTTCGGTGATATTTCAATGGTTGAAATGACCTGGAACGTCAATCAGCCCGGCCGCTGGCGCCGGGCAAAACTGGTTTCTGAAATCCGCAAGGAAGACACGGACTGGAACCGCTACCAGTTGAATCGCCCAAAAGTGGAGTGGGACCCACGCAAGTACCTCGAATTCAGACTATTCTACCCCTACTCTTCCGGTATTCCGGGCCAGTGGATGTCGCACCAAATTGATACGGTACACTGGTTCAGCGGCTACGACCATCCACGTAGCGTGGTAGCCAACGGGGGCGTTTATGTCTGGAAAGATGGACGGTCCAACGCTGATACCTTTACGGCTGTTTTCGATTATGGTCCTGACAATGACAAGTCAAAAGGATTTCAGGTGACCTACCACTCGCGTATGCACAACGAAGCCGGTGGCACGAAAGAATACTATTTCTCGAATGGTGGCATGATCAACCTCGACACCAACCAGATTTCGGCGGAAGGAGGGTTGAAAGCGCAGTATGCCAAAGAGATGAACATGCAGGCTAACCTGTTGCCAAGCCTGCAGTTGGAGAAGGGAGCCCCCGTTGAAACCTCAGCGAATACCGGTGCGGATGACATGACATCCCGGCATATGAAAAACTGGATGGAGTGCGTGCGCAGCCGCAAAGAGCCGAACGCGCCCGCCCGCGTAGGTTTCAATCACTCCGTAGCCAATATAATGGCGACAACGGCCCTGCATACCGGCAAGCGCGTTACGTGGGACGCCGTGAAGCAGGATATGATTGTGACCTAGCAAACGTAGTAAGTTAGAGTTTGTAACGGGGCTGCCCCTACAACCAGCAAATTGCTGGTTGTAGGGGCAGCCCCGTTACGTGTTTTGTCCCTTTAACAGTTCAGCTCCAATCTGGCAACTGAGGCATTTTTTAACGCTACAAAACTCGTTATACAGTTCGATGGATGCCTGCGAATCAAACGCGGTATGGACACCCAACCCCAGCGAGTCCCAGCTTTCGGTCAGGCGGTTTTTTTCGGCGGGTAGCTGCTCAAGCAGGGCAACGGCCCGGTCGACGTAGGCCGGTTGCCCCCGATGGTGTGCGTAGGCTGCCAGCAGCGGCACTACCGTGTTTATCACAATGTTTTCGGCGGAGGTCTGTCCCAGAGCCGGCACTGTTTTTTCCGTTGCTACACCAAACCGATAATGCGACTGCCAGTAGCTGGACGGAGTCAGTTGCAGCGCCCGCAGTAACTGATCGGCGTTGTCGTTTCCCACAAACAGCGAAAACAAACTGGCGTGTTTACTCAGCAGCCGGGCAAGCTGGGCCAACCGAAGCGTGGGGAAGTTAGCCGGTCGCAGCCGCCCCCATTTCCAGGCATGAGCCGTCACTTGTTTATCGGATAGCTGGTACTTAACCGCTAAGAACCGGTATTCACGCTGGAGTGTAGCACAATAGTCATCCGGCGGCTCAACGATGGCGTCGAGCAGTCCCGCCGTACCGAACAGCATGGCCTCTACCTGCAATAAACTATCGCGGTGTTTGAGCATGGCTTTTAGTGGCACCGCCCGACTGAGCTGAGCCATTGGCTCCGCGTTGATTTTGAAACCCATATTCACGGCCAGCAACCGGTACGCCGTTTCTTCCCAATCGCCACCCGTGGCCTCAAACACGGCCTGAACTCCGGCCGCTTTGCGCTCCAGTCGTTGCAGCATGGTCCTGTCCAGCATCGACGTCATCCGCAGCGGCTGCACCGACCGAAACTGTCCGGCGCAGGGAATAGCATCGGGCGAGCTGTTCAGCCGGGCGTAGCGATCGATAAGCGCCGTGTCGGCCAGGGGGCTAAGCTCAATTGTGGGCAGGGGCGTACCGTTGGCCCGGTCTACCCGACGACCGGTGGTAGCCCGGTCGTCCTGCCAGACAACGTGCAGGATAACGTTGTCATAGGCGCGGTCGTGCTGATGCCGGTGAGCGAGCCAGTCC
>DATHAW010000401.1:0-4593 GCA_035296465.1 Spirosoma sp. | reverse complement strand
CCCGATCATTCCGCCCGGCACCAAGTGGGATTTCAAGCCCCTGCGCGTTCCGGCTCCGACCGATTCGTTGCCCGAAACCAATCCGCTGGCACTGAACTGGCCCGACCGCGATCCGGCCATTGGCAGCAATAACTGGGCGGTTGGAGCACAGAAATCAGCCACGGGCTACCCTATTCTGGCCAATGACCCTCACCTGACGCTGAGTTTGCCGTCGATTTGGTATCAGATTCAATTAGTATCGCCAACCATGAATGCCTGTGGAGCGTCGCTGCCAGGGTCGCCGGGCGTCATTATTGGGTTCAACAAAGACGTAGCCTGGGGTGTCACCAACGTGGGGGCCGACGTGCTCGACTTTTACAAGATCAAATTTCGGGACGCCAGCAAACAGGCCTACTGGCACGGTGGGAAGTGGAAGCCGGTTCGTCGGCGGTTAGAGGTGATCAAGGTGAAGGGAATGCCGGATATTATTGACACGGTTTATTATACGCACCATGGCCCCGTGGTGAACCAGTCGGGGAAAAAAGGATTTCGGGCCAACATACCGTCTGGGTATGCCGCTCGCTGGATTGCGCATGAACCGACCAACGAACTGTTGGCTTATTACGTGCTGAACCGGGCTAAAAATTATGATGACTACGTGAAGTCGCTGGCTTACTACGGTGCCCCAGCCCAGAATTTCGTGTTCGCCGACGTCAATAAAGACATTGCTATTTCGCCCAATGGCAAATTTCCGCTGAAGTGGAAAGAACAGGGAAAGTATTTACTCGATGGCACCAACCCGGCCCACGACTGGCAGGGCTGGATTCCGCCCGCTCAGAACCCACGCGTTAAGAACCCGCCGAGGGGGTTCGTAAGTTCGGCGAATCAGTTTTCGACCGACCCAACCTATCCTTATTATATAAACTGGCAGTTTGCCCCCGCCGAACGCGGTATGCGCATTAATCAGCGGTTGACGGCCATGCAACACGTAACGTCCGACAGTATGCGCCAGCTACAGAATGACCTGTATAACCTGCGGGCGGCCACGTCTCTGCCTAAACTTCTGCCAACGCTGAACGGGGCGGGTCTACAGGGAGATTATGCCAAAGCGTTGACCATCCTACAGTCGTGGCCGTATCAGAACGATACCACCGCCGTTGGGGCAACGATTTTTAGTGAATGGAACCGTCAGCTCTACGATAGCATCTGGAAAGATGAGTTCAATCAGGGTGATACGCTGCTGACCAAACTGCCGAGTTTTGACCGTACTATGCGGCTTATCGAGCGCGAACCCAGTGCCCGCTGGTTCGATAATGTCAAAACAGCGCCCCGCGAAACCATGACTGACGTGCTGGTTGGGAGTTTTCGGGCAGCCTGTGACACGCTGACCAAAAAACACGGACCAATCGGTCCGGCCTGGGCGTGGGGACCACACAAAGCGACGTCGATACGGCATTTGGTGCCAGGCTTGGATGCATTCAGCGCACTCAACGTGCAGGTAGGCGGAGGAAACGTGATTGTGAATGCCACCACAGAACGGACAGGCCCCTCGTGGCGGATGGTGGTTGAACTGGGGCCTATGCCCAAAGCATACGGCGTTTATCCGGGGGGGCAATCGGGTAATCCCGGCAGTCCGCATTACCAGGATATGATCGAAACCTGGCGTACCGGAAAACTCCACGAACTGGTTTACCTGCAATCGGCGCAGGACAAAAGCCCGCGTATCAAACAGACACTGATCTTAAAGTAGGCCCATTATGATTCAGATTTTGCTTATTGCTTTCGGTAGTCTGCTCGCTCAGTTGGTCCTGCCCTGGTGGAGTTTAGCCCTTGTTGCCTTTGCTGTGTGCTGCTGGCGAAGTCCGGCGGCAGGCAGGGCATTCTGGTATGGTTTCGCGGGCGTAGCACTGGTGTGGCTGATCTACGCCCTGCTGGTTCATACGCGTACGGACGGGATATTTACGGGCCGGATGAGCCAACTGCTGTTTAAGACCAATGGGTCGGCCGTGCTAATCCTGGCTACGGCTATTGTGGGTGGATTGGTTGGTGGGTTGGCCGGACTTTCGGGTTACTTTGTCCGGCAGGGGTTGGTAAATCAGCGGTCAGTTGGTAAGGCCTAATCCTTAAATCCTGTACCTTTGTCTGATAAACTTGTCACTAATCAATCTGTTTCCTGTGAAGAATGCCTCGTTGATCTTAAACGTTATCCTGACAATTGCCGTAGCTGTACTGTACTACCTGCATTTCAAAGATCGTCAACCCGCCGTAGAGACCGTTTCGGCCAAACCTGCCGAAGCCAAAGGCAGAGCTATTGTATATGTCAATGTTGATTCGTTACTAACGAAATACGATTTCTTCAAAGACACGCAGAAGGTGCTGGAAAGCAGACGTTTTCAGCTTGAGAATGAGCTGGCCACTAAAGGGCGCAACCTGCAAAACAAAGTGGCTTTTTTTCAACAGCGGGCCGCCACAATGACCCAGGAGCAAGGCCGTGCCACGGAAGCCTCACTGCAGAAAGAACAGCAGGACATCATGGCTTACCGCGAACGGGCCGCTCAGAACCTGGCTGCCGAAGAGCAGGCTAAGAACAAACAGCTGTACGACCAGATTTACAATTACCTCAAAAAAATAAATGCTCAGAATAAATACGAGTTTGTTTTAGGCTACACAAAAGGAGGAGGAATCCTATTTGCTAACCCGGCGGCCGATCAGACAAAGGCCATTTTAGACGGATTGAACAAGGAGTACCAGCCCAAGGAGACAAAGAAGAAATAGCGGCTTTGTTTGGGCAGAACTGACACAAACAGACCGGAGACGACAGTAGCTTCGTTCTCCGGTCTGTTTTTTTACAGGTCCAAACCATACACCTATTCTGGTGTTCTAATTTATCTTACGTGTCTCTTTTTTACCCATCTTTCCTCCTGTCAGTATGGCCTCTGCTTCTATCGTTAAAGACGTCGATGTTCGTAACCGGCGTGCTTCGTTCGAGTATTCATTTCTGGAAAAATTTACCGCTGGTATCGTTCTAACTGGTACGGAAATAAAGTCGGCCCGGCAGGGGAAGGTAAACCTTCAGGACGCCTACTGCCTCATCCTGAACGATGAACTGTACATTCGGCAGATGAATATTTCGCTTTACAACGAAGGAACGCACTACAATCACGAGCCACTCCGGGACCGGAAACTGCTGCTTACCAAGCGTGAAATCAAACGGATCAGCGAGAAACTAAAAGATCAAGGTCTGACAATCGTGCCGCTGCGGATGTTTACCAGTGAGCGTGGTTTTGCCAAAGTAGAGATCGCCCTGGCGAAAGGTAAGAAACTCTTCGATAAGCGCGACAGTATCAAAGAGCGCGAAGTAGCGCGCGACATGCAGCGCGAGCGGTTTTAAACTTTAAAACGTTGCTTGCCGTTTTGTGGATACTCTGTAACTTGCTACCGTACAGAGGCATCTAAACGCGATATGGGCAGGAAAGTATTAGTCTTAAATCAAGATTACAGCGCACTCAGCATCTGCTCCGTTCCCAAAGCATTTTTGCTGGTTTACCTAAACAAAGCCGAACTCGTTGCCGAATCAGAACAGTTCACGCTCAGAACCGTTTCCGCCGAGTTCCCAATGCCGTCGGTCATTCGCCTTCACCGTTACGTTAGTTTACCTTACAAAGGCGTTATGCTTACTCGGCAGAACATTTTTAAACGCGACGGTCACCATTGCCAGTATTGCGGCACAACCGAAGACCTTACCCTCGATCACGTTCTGCCAAAGTCGCGCGGGGGTAAAACCAGCTGGGATAATCTGGCCACTGCCTGTAAACGCTGCAACTCCCGCAAAGGCGATTATACACCGGATGAAGCCAACCTAAAACTGCGTCAGAAACCATTCAAGCCAACCTTCCTGGTATTTCTGCGCGAATTTTCCGGATCGATTGAAGAAAGCTGGATGCCCTTTTTAGCCAAGAAGGAAAAAGCATTTCGATAAATATAGCAGAAAGAGAAAAGGCGGAGGAATCAGGCCGATTAAAACGTCGCCCCGATTCCTCCGCCTTTTCTCTTTCTGCCTTTTAATCAAGACTTTTGGTCCTACGTAAACTTTTTTCGGAAGCTATCCCTATCTTTGCAGTCCTTTTTTAGAACAATAATTTTTATCAATTTAAAAGTCAGGCCGTCATTGACCCACGGACTGATGTAGTGAGTGGGTTAAGAAAAACAGATTTATGAGCAAAACGCAGAAACGCGATTTACCGGCATTTGATTGGGACCGGGCAGACAACAAAGGATTTGGGAGTGGCTATTCGGTCGATGAACACAACCGTATGCTGGAGCTCTATGACAATACCCTGGCGGTGGTCAAAGAGAAAGAAGTAGTGATGGGAACCGTCGTTGGGATTACGGACCGGGAGGTTCTGCTTAACATCGGCTTCAAATCGGATGGCCTGGTACCAACGTCTGAATTCCGCGACATGCCGGAGCTGAAGATGGGCGATGAAATTGAAGTTTACGTAGAGAATCAGGAAGACCCTAATGGCCAGTTGGTGCTGTCGCGCAAGAAAGCAAAGGTAATTACGGCCTGGCAGAAAATTCAGCGTGCCCTGGACGAAGACCTCGTGATTGACG
>DATHAW010000400.1:0-27478 GCA_035296465.1 Spirosoma sp. | reverse complement strand
ATGGTATTGGTTTTATTTCTTACCCAGCTCAATTACCTGCATATCATTAATCTTACCTGAATCTAATGAAAAACGAACGGCTGTTCGCATCGTGTGAAAACCCGTTTTACCCGCTGCACCGGGATTTATAAATAGCAGGTTGCGCAGAGCAGGGTCGCGCACAACGTTCAGAATATGCGAATGACCACAGACAAACATATCGGGCGGGTTTATTACAAGCATGGGCCGAACGACTGGGTTGTATTTTGGTGGCTTACCGCCAATGTGCGTCATCCAGATGTGCAATCCTTCGAGTGTAAAACGCTGGTGACTGGGCAGGTCTCCGCTTTCCTGGTCGATATTGCCGCATACGATGCGTAATGGACGAAATGCCCCTAGTTGATCCATAACAGCACGATTACCTACATCACCGGCATGCCAAACCTCATCGCAGGCGTCGAAATGTTTAAAAATTTGAGGGTCAAGAAATGAATGTGTATCGGAGAGAAGCCCAATTCTGGTCATAAGATGTAAAACCGCATCGGTGGTTATTGGGGCCAATGTGGTTCAGCATTTTAGGCGTTTACGATTCCTAGTATCAGCTCCTTCATCTCGGACCGGATTCGCTTCTTGTCAATCTTGCCGACACTCGTTTTGGGTATTTCCGGTACGAAAGCAATCCGGTCGGGAACGTACCATTTGTGCAGGTCGCCCTGCTCGACCCGTAACTGTAGCCCCGCTTTTATCTCCTCGGCAGTTACGTTATGGCCGGGCCGAAGCACAATCAGGGCGTGTGGCCGTTCGCCCCAGCGTTCATCCGGAAACCCTACCACCGCCGATTCAGCCACGCCCTCTATCTGCGAAAGGGCATCTTCCATGTCGAGCGAAGACACCCATTCCCCGCCTGTTTTGATGACGTCTTTAGTCCGGTCGGCAATAAGTACCCAGTTGTCGGGTGTGATGCTCGCTACGTCGCCGGTGTGCAACCAGCCACCTTTCCAAAGATCGGCACCGCGTTCCGGGTCCTGGTAGTAGCCCTGCGTCATCCACGGTCCCCGCGTTACCACTTCGCCCATTGCGTGGCCATCGTGTGGAGCAAACGTACCGTCATCGTTCATCAGCCGCATCTGGACAAACGGGGCAATTCGACCAGCGCGGGTTCGCAATTCAATCTGCTCATCCATGGGAAGATCACGTTCCCGGTCGTTCAGGTACGTAACGGACATGATCGGCGCAGTTTCGGACATGCCGTACCCCTGATACACTTGAATGCCCAGATCGAGTGCTGCTTTGGCCAGTCCTTTTGTCAGGGCCGACCCGCCGATGATAACCTTCCAGCGGCCCAACTGAGGGCGAAACTGCTGGGCGGCCGGGCTGCTGACAAGCATATTCAGAATGGTAGGAACACAATGGGAGAAAGTCACCCCTTCCTGCAACAGCAACTTCAACACCACCTCGGGATCATAGCGGCCTGCGTACACCTGCTTGGTCGAGAGCATGGTGGCCAAAAAGGGGAAACCCCACCCATGCACATGAAACATGGGCGTAATAGGCATGTAGACGTCTTCCTTAGCCGAAAACGGCACGGCCTGATAGCCACATACGTAAGAAGCCAGTCCCATCGTGTGCATGAATAACTGGCGATGGGAGAAATAAACACCCTTTGGGTTGCCTGTAGTACCCGTGGTGTAGAACGTAGTGGCCCACGTATTCTCGTCAAAATCCGGGAAGTCATACTCGGCCGACGCACTTTTAAGCAGGGCTTCGTACTCACCCGAAAAACCAGCCGGCACCTGGCCAACCGCATTGAGGTCTGCCGAATGCGGCCCGGTATAAACTTTGTCAGAAATCAGGACGTACTTGTCTACAGTCAAAATCTGGTCCTTCACAGCCGACAGGATCGGGAGAAAGTCTTCGTGAATCAGCACGGCTTTGTCCTGTGCGTGATTCATGGTGTAGAGAATCTGGCCGGGCGACAGACGGATGTTAACCGTATGCAACACCGCGCCCATGCTCGTAACGGCAAAAAAGCATTCGAGGTAGCGATGGCTGTCCCAATCAAACATGGCAACCGTGTCACCGGGCTGAATCCCCAGATCCGTCAGCACGTTGGCCAACTGCCGTACACGTTTGTTAAACTCGACGTAGTTCATCCGGAACAGATCGCGGTACACGATTTCGCGGTGCGGTTCGTAGTTGAGCGACTGAGCGAGTAGGTTCTTTATCAACATCGGCGGTTCGTAGGCCTCTGCCGTGCGCGGAATCAGTTTAGTCTGGATCATATGGGGTAATTTGGATAGCAATACTACACTAATTTCACCAAATTATACAACCTCTGAAGTGGGTCTACTGGCTATGAAACTGGGGAGAAAAACAATTTTTTCTCCAGTAAGAAACTACCATGATAGGTTGTTAACCAGTTAATAGCCGGGCAGATTAGTAGAATGGCGGTACAGGAATCCTGTTAAACCGCCTTAACAACGGAAAACTAGCTAGATATTGAACCCCATTGGCTTGGCTTTACAGGCCAGATAAAATTTATCTGTTGGCACCCCCGCCCCCCGGCGTTTCAATTCTTATCCGCTCACCGATTGCCATTAGGCTGGTGAAAATGCCGGGCAGCGTTTCCTGCTGGCCATCCGTCCGAATCAACGTCTGCCGGCCGACTGCGCCGGGTTGAGCCCCGTTCAGGCCATACGGGGCAACAACACGGTGCTGACTCAGGAGTGTGGCCTGCACGGATTCCAGAAACTCGATTTCCCGAACGATGCCATCACCCCCGCGCCATTTGCCCGCACCCCCGGAGCCTTTCCGAATGGCAAACTCGTGCAGCCGGACGGGGTAGCGCCGTTCGAGTTCTTCGGGGTCGGTGAGTTTGGTGTTGGTCATGTGCTGATGCACAGCCGAGCGGCCATCGGCCCCAACTGTGGCCCCCGCGCCCCCGCCAATGGTTTCGTAATAGCCCATGCGCGGATTGCCAAACAGGAAATTGTTCATTGTTCCCTGGCTACAGGCCGACAGCCCCAGCGCTTTGAGCAACGTATCGACCAACCGCTGACTGACCTCGGTGTTTCCGCCCACTACGGCCGGGCATGGTAAGGGTGCGTCCGCGAAAATGGGGTTTAGGAAGGAGGATTCGGGCAAAACAATGTCAACGGGAGCCATCAGTCCCTCATTCAGGGGAATGTCTTTTGCGCACCACAGCCGCAATACGTACAGGATGGCACTGTGCAGAATCGAGATATTGGCATTGAGATTGTTTGGATGCATACCCGACGTTCCAGTAAAGTTGAACGCAATCCTGCCGTTTTGTACGGCGATACTGACCCGAATTGTATGCCCGTCATCGAGCGATTCCTCGGCGGAAAACGTTTGTCCGTCCAGTGGGGTTAGTGTCGTGGCGATGGCATCATGGGCGGATTGTTGCAGCCGGGTCATGTAGTGATGCACGGTGGGCAAACCCTGCTGCCGGACCAGGTTGCGCAGGGCCATTTCGCCCGCCCGCAGCGAGGCCAGCGCGGCTTCGATGTCGGCCCGGTTTTCCGATAGGGACCGGGTTGGATAAGGGGCATCCGTAAACCGATGCTTTAAGCCTCCTAATTCACTATCACCGCCGTTCTCCCACAAAAACACGCCTTTTCTGACAACGTACTGCGGCTCCAGCACCACACCCTCTTCAACCAGCAATGTGGCATCGGGTGGCATGGAACCCGGCACTTTACCACCAATTTCAGCGTGATGTGCGCGGTTTATGACGTAGCCTATTAATTCTTCTTTATCCGTAAAAACACCCTGCAACAGCGTTACGTCGGGTAGGTGCGAACCGCCGTACTTAGGGTGATTGGTGATGATAACGTCGCCGGGGCCAAGTGATAATTTGGTTAGACAAAGCCGCGCACAAACACCCAAACTACCCAGATGCACGGGAATGTGGGGCGCATTGGCAACCAGTTGAGCGTTGGTGTCCAGCAGGGCGCAGGAAAAGTCGAGCCGTTCTTTCACATTAGTCGAAAAGGCGGTTCGCTGTAGCTGAGCACCCATATCCTCGGCAATGGCCCGAAACCGTTTGGTAAATAGCTCAAGCTGAATAACTTCATTGCCTTCAACTTCAGGGAGGCCGGGTTGGGGGAGGACGTCAATGAAATCAGCAATGTAATCGACCAGCACATCCTTACCAGGCTGCACAACAACCCGCCAGCCCGGCTCGATAAAGGCAGAAGAGGTCTTGTTGAGCAGCAACGCAGGGCCCCGAAACGTATCTCCTTCCTGCAATTGCGTCCAGTCGTAGATTGGGTATTTATCCACCTGTAGTTGTCCCGATAGACCGCCTGGAATGGCATGACGGTGGCTCAATGGCGGACCGGTTACGGGCAACTCGTCGGCAACAGTACTGACCAGGACACGCATACTTTCGACATCTACCGGGCGTGGTTGCCCGTCCGCTCCTTCGGGATAATGACCGTAGCGATGCTGGTACTCAGCCCGAAAATCAACGGCCAGATGCGGACTTAATGGAATGCCAATGGTAGATTCCTGCCCATGTAGTCGTAAAAAAACGGTGACAGATTTTCGTTCTATTGGCGTATCCATACCCACGTCCTGCAGCAGAGTCCGAATGGCCTCGTCGATCAAGTCGTTGGATACTTGCTGAAGGTGCGGTTCAACATCTTTAAGCGGCTGCAACACTGATCGGGAAACCATCCGTTCGATCTGGGCCTGACCAATGCCGTAGGCGCTTAGTAAACCGCCGTCGAAGGGCAGAATCATTCGCTCCATTCCCAGCAGTTGGGCAATAGCACAGCCGTGCAGGCCACCCGCTCCGCCGAACGCCAGTAAACTATAGTCTTTTGGGTCGAAACCCCGCGCCACCGAGATTTTCCGTATGGCCCCCGCCATCGTTTCGTTGGCAATGCGCTCGAAACCACGTAGCAGGTCAATGGCGTTGGGACAGCTACCGGTTTTCTGTTCGATCTGCTCAATTACCTCCTCCAAAGCCGCCTGTGCCCGATCGGGGAACACCGGGATGCCAAACTGCCTGGGGTCCAGTTTCCCCAGTAGTAAATTGACGTCGGTGATCGTGAGGAGCAGCGGCTGATCGGGATCTTTGACCCCGTAACAGGCCGGACCGGGACTGGCTCCCGCACTCTGTGGCCCCACGCGCAACTGCCCAGATGTTGCCCCAGTCCCATCGAACCAGCAGACCGACCCACCCCCAGCCGCTACGGTCTCAATGGCCAGCGACGGTAGCTGCAGGTCAAACGATCCAATCCGGGTAGAAAACCGGTAGTCGGGAATGTTTTGGATTCGGGCGACATCGGTGCTTGTGCCACCCATATCGAGCGTAAGTACGGGTGTGCCGTTGCAGACAGCAGCCGCACCGATCACACCGCCCGCCGGGCCACTGAGGAGACTGTCTTTAGGGCGGAACAGGTCAGCTCGGACGAGCCCACCGGTGCTAGTCATCATACGAACGGGCCAATTGCCCACCTGCGTTTGTACGTTGGTCAGATACGACTGCAGTACCGGCGTCAGGTACGCATCGACCATGGCTGTCTGGGTGCGGGCTACGTAGCCGGGCGCGGTTGAAACATCGGTCGAGAGCGTAATCATGGAAAAACCAGCCTTACTGAACGCGTCGCGAAGCTGGTGTTCATGAGTGGGGTTCCGGTAGGCGTTCAGCAGGGAGATGGCTACTGCATCGGGTTTGGTTTGCCCAAATTTCCCGATCAGATCAGCAATCGTTTGGTCCGATAGGGGTGTTACGATCTGCCCATCGGCGGCCATGCGTTCATCCACTTCCAGGACGTCGTCATACAGTACCTCCGCGGGTGGAATGGCTAACTGAAATAAATCTGGGCGTTGCTGCGTGCCTATTTTGAGGAGATCGGAGAAACCTTTTGTGACCAGTAAGGCAACCCGTCCCCCCTTTCGTTCGAGCAGGGCATTGGTGCCTTTGGTCGTGCCAAGCCGGATTTCCAGCGCCGGAAAGGGTTGGTTTAGGGGCGTTTGCGTGAGTAATCGGGTGGCCAGCACTGGAGCTTCTTCATGGGTGAAAAGATCAATGGTACCATTTTCCGGGATTCCTCTTCCATTGTTTACTAGCCCATCTATGCCGAGCGACTCTACCGTGAACACCTGATCCGTTTCGACAATTTTGAGTGTATATCCATCGAAAATTGGGGCCGTTAGCCAGGGTGCTGCCAGGCGTCCATTGGTTAATAGCCCGCGCAGGCGACTGTTGCTGAGTACTTTCGTTCGGTGAAGATTACCCTCAGGATCGCGGGCAAGGCCGTCGGTGAAGGTGCCCCCGGTGTCAATCCATATTTCCCACATAATTAATTCATCACGGTGACGCCTGCCTGTCGGTAATCCGCCACAACATCTGACGGAGCATCATTATCAGTAATCAGGACGTCGAACTGGGAGTCGATCAAGGATACGGGCGCAAAATAGACGTATTTCTCTGTTTTGAACTTCGATAAATCGCATAGCAGGTACGTATATTTAGCTTGCCCAGCCATGACTACGTCCGTACTGACTTCTCATCCGCTGTTTGCACTTAGGCCATTTTTAAGCAAATGGACCGATAAACGATTATGCTGTTTCAGCATCTGAGGCTTCAGGAGGCTGACATAGCCTGATTTATGGTGTCAGGATTTAAAATCTGATACCATAAACCCAGTCCCTATTTTCCGGCTGAAATCATGTTGGCAAACAACCGGTAGGCGCCCGGAACTCCAGCAGGCAATTCGCGGAAGAAGACCAGACCCGTATACATAAAGTGCCCTTTACCATATTTGGCATGAATGAGACTTCCCTGTTTAGCCGCTTCGTTCTGGTCGTTGGCCGAGAAAATTGGTTCATATTCCTTAGCCCAGTCCTGCGCGAAATAAATGCCGCGCTCCTGAATCCAGCCGTTGAAATCGGCTTCCGTAATTTTGTTGGGCGTGTTCAGCAGCGGGTGCTGTGGATTCAGGAAGGTCATTTTAGCATCTTCTTCGCTTACGCGTTCGCGGCCAATCGAAAAGGGGTAGGGGCCAAGTGAAGGCAGGGACGGTTCGTTCCGAAGAAACCCATTACTTGGCGTTACGTACTGCACAATCAGGGTCCCGCCATTCTTCACGTATTCCATCAACATAGGCTGGAAACGGGCTAAACCCGGATCAATATTGTAGGCCCGGACCCCAGTAATAATAGCGTCGTAGCCGGCCAGATCGCCGTTCAGTTCGGCCGGGCCAAGTATGGTGACGCGGCACCCCATCTGCTGAAGGGCAGCCGGAATCTCATCGCCCGCCCCAACGATATAGCCAACGTTTTTTGCTGCCACCTTTACATCTAATTTTACCAGCCGGGCCTCAGCCGGAGGAAACAACGTTTGCGTTGGAATGTGTTTGTAGGCCACGTAGCGCAGACCGGTTGAGAATGTCCCGGTTCGGCGCTCCGGGGAGCCGGTTGTCATAACGGCCTGTAGTTTACCGTTCTGGGCATTGGCCGTTGGCGAGAGTGAAAACGTAAGGCGTTGTTCGTCACCTTTATTTTTCAGCGTAAAAGGCAGCGATGCCGGTTCAACGCGCCAGCCCGCAGGTACAGTTAGGGCTACGGTGCCGGTTACATTAGTGCGACCCGCTTTCAGAACAACCTCCGCCGTTTTACTACTGTTAGCCGTAGTTGGTGCTTCAGAAAATATGAACACCCGCTCGGTCAGATTAGCCGTTACGTCGGGTTGGACGATGAACGGCCGGTAAATCTCGCCGTCGACTGCATCGGTCGATTTATAAACAACCGGACGCGTGAATGTAAACCGTTGCCCCCCAATATCAAAGAGATAACTGGCCGTGAGGGCGGGCGGGTTTTCGGGCAGGCCAATAAGTTGCTGATTATCGACCTGAAATACTCCTTTCTCAATAGGTTTTTCGAGCCAGTAGGGGTGGGAGATTTTTTGCGTCTTCGGGATGGTAACCGTCGTGGAAAACTGCACAACGTCGTTCGGTTTAAGGGATAGGTTCATGGTAGAATCCTTTCCCGTCGAGTAGCGAACACCCACCAGCGTAACGGGCGTATCCGTGCGGCCAACGATGTTGGTGGAGAGTTTTATTGTCTCGCCGGGGGTAGCCGCAAAGTCAGCAGGGTTGGTCTCGAACCACAGGCCCAGGCATTGTTGAATCAGGTTTTGTACGTCCGTTCGTTTCGACCTGACATACACATTGGCCGTATCTAACTTACCCAATGCCTCGTAAAGCTGAACCAGTGCCGGTACCGAAGCAGACGGCTGGTCGGCCCGGAAACTGGTATTGAGTCCATTTACCATTGTTTGCACACCCGCACTATTCGGAATGCGTTTCCACGTCATGTCGACACCGTCGAAAGGGTCTTTTTCGGCCGGGTCGCCGTTCTTCAACAGCAGGTAATCGACTTTGGCCCCCCGGCTGGCCGGTACGCCGAAGCCCTGACTTTTGTGCTGGCTGCGGCTCTCGGCCGCAATCTCGCCGTAGGAGCGGCCCAGCATCGGGTTAAACAGCCCCGTTTCAATGCCAATCAGATTACCTGCTTCTTCGGGTTTTTTGTTGCTTTGAAACTGGCCTGGAATAAACATGTTCCACATGATGCGCCGGGCCTGCCAGGGTTTTACATAGGCCAACTGCTCGGGAAACTTCGTGGGGTCATTCGAGATTTTAAAAGCCTGTTCGGCTAAGTAGCCCGATGCGCTGTGGTGTCCGTGACCAGCGCGGGCGTCGGGCGGGAACCGGGTAATTATTACATCGGGCTGGTGTTTGCGAATTATCCATACGACGTCGGCCAGCACCTTATCCTGCCCCCACGTTCGCACGGCCTCGTCAGTCGACTTGGAGAAACCGAAGTCATAAGCCCGGCTGAAATATTGGTCCGGGCCATCCACCCTGCGGGCGGCCAGGAGTTCCTGCGTTCGGATAACGCCGATGTTTTCGCCCTGTTCTGGACCAATCAGGTTCTGCCCGCCGTCGCCCCGCGTGAGCGAGAGGTAGGCCGTGCGCATGAGTCGCTCTTTGGCCATGTAGGCCAGCAGCAGGGTGTTTTCATCGTCGGGGTGAGCGGCTACGTAGAGCACAGAGCCAAGAACATTCAGCTTTTTGAGATTGGACAGAATTTCGCCGGGCGACGTAGGCTTGATTGGGCCGTAAGGAACCTGAGCAACGGCAGTCTGGATGACAACAAAGTGAACGAAGGCGGCTAATAAGCAGAGATACTGGCGCACAGTACGGGAATGTTTGGGATTGACTTTCAGCAAAGATAACCGCCAATCCGGTTCGGCCCGCACTCGTCCATCCGGAGCGTAATTTAAGCACACTTAATAAAACGTATTCGGTAAAGAGCGTCCTAATTCTCTCGGAAAAGCTGAACTTATCCCCGAAAAAAGTGGACCAATTTGCTGGCTTATGGGTCGTTATGCACGGGCAAATTCTATCTTTGCGGGCAATCAAAATTTTAACCTATACGTATTTCTATGAATTACAGTGTTTATCTGGTCCCCATTCTGGGCGTTGTTGGCCTGCTGGTGATGTTTACCAAATTCATGTGGGTATCGAAGCAGGACCCCGGCGATGCCCGGATGCAGGAAATTGCGGGTTATATTGCCGATGGTGCTCTAGCGTTCCTCAAAGCGGAATGGCGTGTACTGACGTACTTCGGCATTATCGTTGCCATTCTGCTGGCCTACATGGGTAGCCTGGTGCCAAACTCAAGCCCGATCATTGGGGTCTCATTTTTGCTTGGCGCTTTTTTGTCGGCGCTGGCAGGCTATATCGGCATGAACATCGCCACGAAGGCCAACGTCCGTACGGCCCATGCCGCCCGCACCAGCCTGACCAAAGCCCTTGAGGTGTCGTTCACGGGTGGTTCCGTAATGGGTATCGGCGTAGCGGGTATTGCCGTACTGGGTCTGGGTAGTTTGTTTATCGTTCTTTATAATCTTTACGTTGGAGCCAATGGTATTGCAAACGGGGACGTCAACGGGGTGCCGATGGAAAAAGCCCTCGAAGTGCTGGCCGGTTTTTCGCTCGGGGCCGAGTCCATTGCCCTGTTTGCCCGCGTAGGCGGGGGTATCTACACGAAAGCGGCCGACGTAGGCGCCGACCTCGTCGGTAAAGTAGAAGCGGGGATTCCCGAAGACGACCCACGTAACCCCGCTACCATTGCCGACAACGTGGGCGATAACGTAGGCGACGTAGCGGGTATGGGCGCTGACCTGTTCGGTTCGTACGTAGCAACTATTCTGGCTACGATGGTGCTGGGTCGCGAGATTCGTATCCCTGCCGACGTTAACATCATAGGCCATGCACCTATTGTGTTGCCAATGGTAATTGCCGGACTGGGCCTGATTTTCTCTATTATCGCTACGTATCTGGTGCGGGTGAAAGACGACAACGGTAACGTGCAGGCTGCGCTCAACCTTGGTAACTGGGCGTCCATCGGCATCACCTTAGTCGCGTCGTATTTTTTGGTTAACGCTATATTACCGGCTGGCACGATGGAAATTCGGGGTGTCGAGTTTGACCGGATGGACGTGTTCTTCGCCATCGTGACGGGCCTGGTCGTGGGTGCGCTGATGAGCATTATCACCGAATATTATACCGCAATGGGTCGCCGTCCGGTCTTGTCCATCATCCGGCAGTCAGCCACGGGTGCAGCGACCAACATCATCGGCGGTCTGGCCGTTGGCATGGAATCGACCGTGCTGCCAATTCTGGTGCTGGCGGCTGGTATCTACACCTCGTATCACTTCGCCGGCTTATACGGCGTGGCTATATCAGCGGCCGGCATGATGGCGACTACGGCCATGCAATTAGCCATCGACGCTTTCGGCCCTATTGCCGACAACGCTGGTGGTATTGCCGAGATGAGTTACCTGCCCGAAGAGGTACGCGGCCGCACCGATATCCTCGATGCCGTTGGCAACACGACCGCTGCGAGTGGCAAGGGCTTCGCCATTGCCTCGGCTGCTCTGACCGCCCTGGCCCTGTTTGCCGCTTTTGTAGGATTATCGGGCATTTCAGCCATCGACATCTACAAAGCCGACGTACTAGCCGGGTTGTTCGTGGGTGGTATGATTCCATACATTTTTTCGTCGCTGGCTATTGCCGCGGTGGGCCGGGCTGCCATGGCGATGGTGGAAGAAGTTCGTCGCCAGTTCCGCGAGATTCCGGGCATCATGGAGGGAACCGGCAAGCCAGAATACGAAAAGTGCGTAGCAATTTCGACGCAGGCTTCCATCCGCGAGATGGTGCTGCCGGGTGCCATTGCCCTGACGGTGCCGGTCATTGTTGGCTTCATCTTCGGTCCCGAAGTGCTCGGCGGTTTGCTGGCGGGCGTTACGGTATCGGGTGTACTGATGGGTATCTTTATGAACAACGCCGGTGGTGCCTGGGACAACGCCAAAAAGTCGTTTGAGAAGGGCGTTCTGATCAACGGTGAGATGTTCTATAAAAAATCGGAACCCCACAAAGCATCCGTCACGGGAGACACCGTTGGCGATCCGTTCAAGGATACATCCGGCCCATCGATGAACATCCTGATTAAGCTGATGTCTATTGTGTCGCTGGTCATTGCGCCCTACATCGCCGTGAAGTCGTCGGAAACGCCGGGCTACAACCGCGAAGGCAAAACGGCCGCTGGTACCGAAGTGCCGCTGGAACAGTCGACTGCCGCCGACAACAGAGCTGTTAGTACGCCAAACCCGGGCCTAGGTGAGTTCCGTCCCGAGAGACTGACGAGCGGTGTTGAACTGAACCTGCCTGAACTGGGTGTCGAGCGTAAACTGCTGGGCTTTATTAGGGACGGTAAGTCCGATGATAATAAAAACGGGTTAAACTTCGACCGGCTGACCTTTGAAACGGGCAGCGCAACCCTTAAGGGTGAATCGCAGGAGCAATTGAAAAATATTGCCGAGATCCTGAAAGCCTACCCGAACATGACCATCAAATTGGGCGGCTATACGGACAACACCGGCGATCCCAACGCCAACCTCAAACTCTCAAACGACCGGGCACAGGCGGTGAAGGCTGGACTGGTGCAACTGGGCATTGATGAGGATCGCCTGGATGCCGAGGGCTACGGACAGGAAAATCCTATTGCCAGCAACGATACGGAAGCAGGCCGGGCACAAAACCGCCGAATTTCTATTGAGGTGATAAAGAAGTAAAGGCAAACTTTTTAAGGCGAAAGCGTCAGATGAGTATTCGGTCGAATACTCATCTGACGCTTTCGCCTTAAATGTATATTGGGTATTGGTGCTAATTGCAACGAATGCCTTACACCAACGTATCGTTACTCTGGGTCAACAAAGCTTTTGCTTGTTGACCGGCGCTCAGAATAGACCATTCTCCATACGACTGAGCAATTTGACACCCTAGCAACCGCGACGAAAACATTCCGTGTTGTTTCTGTCGTGATGCTTCTATCGGCACTTATTAATCCTTTTTAATGAGCAGTCGCTGGCTTTGGTGCTGACCATCGTGTCGAACCCGTAGCATGTGCAATCCATCGGCAAGCGTAGTGGGCAGGGGTGTCGTCAGGGGTTGATTCGCCTTAGCCGAAATGGTCTGCTGCCACACCAACCGCCCGGCCAGGTCCCATAATTCGCACGTCCAGAAACCACTGCCGGGTAAACGGAGGGTTAGTATGCGCCCGTCGTTGGGGTTGGGGTAAACCACCAGTCCCATGTCAGATTCTGCCGCTGAGCCAAGTACCAGGTTATTGCTGTATTGATCGCGGGCGTTTGGCGACTCCAGACGAATTCGGTACAGGTTTTCGGCTGAGCGGGCTACGGGGTCCGTGAATGAATACAGGTGGGTAAGTTGCCCGTCGGAGGGGGCTGCCACACTGCCAACAACCTGAAAATTGCCCATTTCATCGCGCCGTTCGATGCTGAAACGAGAGTTGGTTGGTTCCTGCGCCGACAGCCAGTGTACCCGTACGGTGGAATCAGTCCATTCGCTCTGTACGTCGATAAACGGACGAATATCTCGTCCTCGCGCTGTTACCCGGAATGGGAGGGAAGGCACCCCGGCCAGAACCGGTTCGGTTGTCACTACGCGCAGCCGGTACGTTCCGGTCGACAGCGTATCGGGAAGTTTGGCCCGCAATGGGGCGTTGCTCCAGCCTTTTCCCACGTCGGACACATACCAACCCTGCTCGTTGAGCAGTTGCACGGCAACAGGCGTTGGTGCCGATAAATTAATTGTTTCAAACGGGACACCGATATCCGAACCAGCGGGAATTTCGGTTGGTACCAGCCCGGTCTGAATAAACTGTTGGGGTTGATGGGGCTGAGACTGCTCAAAAAACGCGTCGGTCAGGTTCTGGTCCCAGGCGCTGGCAAATTGCGAAATGCCCTGAATGCCCCCCTTTATGTTTTCGAAGTGGCCGTGTTGGGGCCGGGGCGACTGGATAATGTCTGTGTTGGGGCCAGGCCAGACGTTGTTTCCGGGCGATTGCGCCAGTTGAACCTGCGCCCCCAAAATAGCCGCGCTGGGTGTGGTGCCAGCGGTTGAAATAGAACTCTGCGCCACCACCCACGTCAGATTACGGCCAAAATCGGTCCGGCTCTGGTCAATCACATCCTGCACATACCGGCGGTAATTGGCCTGGGTAGTTCGGAGTGGTACCGCATCCGATTCGCCATGGTGCCACAGCACAGCCCGGATACCAAACAGAGTGTGGTAATACTGGAGCGCATTGCGCAGGTTGCTATACGGCTGTAGAAATGGCCAGGGTTTGCTGTTGAAAATGTTGATGGTAGGCTTCCCGTTGGCCGTACTGCTCCAGTTTTCGGCTACCGTAGCGGGAATGGCTACGTTGAAGAACGCCACCGGCACGTTGTAACGGTCGGCTAGGTGATCACCCAGTTCGCCCCAGCACCAGGCTGTTTCGCCAGTTGGGAAGATCAGATTTGTAGCCGCCAGGGGCGAAAAAGTCGGGTGAGGAAAGGGACGGTCTGACGATTCAAGTACGTCGTTTTTGTTCCAGAAACGATTCCAGGCATTAAACGACACTACCCGCTCAGAAGCATCTTTAGCGCCGAGTTGGGGGAATCCCATCGCGTTCGACTGCCCAGCTACCAAAAAAACTTCGCCAACGCCCACCTGCGAAACCGATGCTGTGCTGACGGTCCTGCTATCGCGCACCCCGCGGATTTCTAACCGGAAAAAGCCTGCGTTGGCCTTGATAATTCCCCGGAACTGACCAGTTTGTGGATGCTCCTGCACCAGCGTCCAGTCGGATGGTTGGTCATCAGCGGACTGGTTTGGGACCGAAGCCAGCCGAACCAGCCGGGCCTCTATCCGGTCAACGGGTATTGAGTAGGTACCGGCAATATACAGAGGGGCCTGATTTTGCTTGTCGCGCTGAATAACCATGCGCGGTAGGGGATACGATACGCTTAACTGCGCCCAGACCGGATACGATAAAAACAGAAGGTAAAACAAAAAAGGTATTCGTTTCCTCAAAAGCAGTGTGGGTTAACGTGTTGACTCTTTGGACTGCGAAGTTACTTAATAAACCCCAGACAACCGCTAAACCACACCCAATCACGGACGACAGATGATCGATAACCGATTGATTTACCTACTTGCCGGATCTCTTTCTCAGGTGCATATCGAGCAAGTCGCCGAGTTCTGATTGCTAGACATCTGGGTAATCTAGCAATAATACCCCTACAGGGCAGGCGTAGAAACATCGTATTTCAGTTCAGATTACGAGGAGCTAATTGGCAAACTTCCGTTTAATAAATTCAACTACCCAAAACTCGGTCATTTCAAAAGGCTGAGTTCTTTTCGTTTAGATTTACACTGAGGCTAATTGTAGGGGTCATTGGTATAGTAAAGCAATACGTAATGAAATAGCAAAGCGCTGAAAAGAATACATATAGTCACCAATAAAAAACAGTAACCATGCCTAAGTACGTAATCGAAAGGGAGATTCCGGGTGCAGGTAAACTATCTGCCGATGAGCTGAAGGGTATTTCACAGACATCCTGTGGCGTACTAACGAACATGGGGCCACAGATTCAGTGGTTACAAAGCTATGTTACAAGTGATAAGGTTTACTGCGTCTACATTGCGCCTAATGAAGAGATGGTTCGGGAACATGCGAAACAGGGCGGATTTCCAGCCAACGCTGTCAGTGAGGTTTCCACAATCATCGATCCAACAACTGCTGAATAAGCGATAGAGACGGAGGCTAGAAAGAGACTGCTACATAATGTGACCCTCTCTGGACAAGACCCCTAAGCCATCTTGTTGTGTAAAGCATGACAAGTAAGAATGAACCGCTTGTTGTAACAAGTGCGGCTACGGCTCCGCTCAAGCGTAAATCGACTCAGGAGGTAGTTCCGATTTACGCTTGTCGTTACCTTTACGGGATGCTATCATTACGTTACCCGCTCGTGCTGGCGTCTGGGTCGCCCCGGCGAAAACAGCTCATGACCGATGCCGGATTTGGGTTCACCATAGAAACGCGGCCTACCGACGAAATTTTTCCACCCACCCTGCCCGCCGATGAAGTGGCCGAATACCTCGCCCGTCAGAAAGCAGATGAATTTCGCGTTGACCTGGGCAGCCGCATCGTGCTTTGCGCCGATACGGTCGTGATTCTCGACGATCAGATTCTAAATAAGCCATCCGACGAGGCCGACGCCCGCCGGATGCTGCGGATGCTCTCGGGTCGCAGCCACCGGGTACGGACGGGTGTATGCCTACTTACACCCGATGAAACCATTTCCTTCACCGACGAAACCACGGTGTTGTTTGCCAAACTGACCGACGAGGAGATTTCGTACTACATCCAGGCATGCAAACCCTTTGATAAGGCCGGAGCCTACGGAGCGCAGGATTTCATTGGTTTAGTAGGAATTGAACAACTAAAGGGCTCCTTTTACACCGTTATGGGCCTGCCTACGCACCGTGTGTATCAGGCATTGAAGCGCTACGTTGTTGAATAGAGGGAGTAGAGGAAAGGTCAGGGTAAGGCTGAACAGCCGACGAACAAAGCCCTGAGCAGAGAATACAAAACGAATTCGATGGCTGGACGTAAAACGCTCCAACACGGCTCGAACTTACCCACGTAAAACTGATTAATCCAGGCACATCAAAAGTCCGCTAATTCCTGTTGCTGACGCAGCCGAATGGATTCCCGTTTCACATGGTAAAAATTAATTAACTCATCAATCTGCTCGTCCTGACTGGCAATTAACTCCTGTAGTTCCGTTGAGGGTAACGAACCGGCCAGAGCACGAATTCTCTCATGCTCATCCTCCAGTTCCTGAATAGCCTGATTAACCTGGTTGTAATGGGTCTTCCATTCCTGAACGTGGATTCGAAGAAGATGCACCCATTTAGACTCATCAGCCCCATAGTTTGTTGTAACGGGTGCTGTGCTATCCAAGATCATCATTAATTTGTCTGTAGGTTAGGTTACTACAACTGGCACCAGTGTTAATAAAAACAGGAAACTTAACTATATACTCATGAACAGTATTGTTCGATTGCATATATGGTATTTGACTATATACTAATAGCTTAGTCACTAAAGCTGTTACACTTAGTTTAGCCTGTCGTTGATTTGATGATGAAATGCCTCCCGAATAAACCCCGGTAGTCATCCCCGCCCCCCGATGTTGTCGGTTATTCTCTGAGTTGAGCGCCATAGCGTAAATAAGCCATTACCCTATAGCCCCTCCTGCTCGTAGTGGGTTTGGGCCCCTTCGATGCAAAACACAGGCGTTTCGGCAAAACGGGAGGCCACTATAACCTTTACGTTCTCTGCGTGCGCCTTGAACAAGTCGCCGACTATCTGGGGCGAGTTATTGTCTTTTGACAGGTGAGCGAGCAGCAGGTGACTCATAAATGCCGGTTTGTGCTGCCTGAACAGAGCCAGCGCCTGGTGGTTGGATAAGTGGCCTTCGTCGCTTTGAATCCGCTTTTTAAGGTAGGGTGGGTAGCGGCCCAGCGTAAGCAGATCGTCGTCATAGTTGGTTTCCAGGAAAGCGGCATGGCATTGGCTGAAGTGGTGAACAACATGCTGACAGACCGCGCCAATATCGGTGAACACACCCACGCTGGTTTGCCCGTCTGCCACCAGAAAACTGTGCGGGTCGCGGGCATCGTGTTGCTTGGGAAAGGCCGTAATCGCCAGATCGCCAATCCAGACCGGCTCATAACCCCGCAGCGGCCGGATGGGATAACACTGCGCCGACAGCCCCGACCCCTGCAGCGTTTGAGGAGTGATATACACCGGTAACTGGTACTTTTTTGCCAATTGTGAAATTCCCCGGATGTGGTCGCTGTGCTCGTGCGAAACAAAAATGGCCTTCACGGTCTGGAGCGACAGGCCCAGCCGCGCCATGCGTCTTTCCGTTTCGCGGCAGGAGATGCCCGCATCGATCAGCACGGCTTCGCGCTCATTGCCAACGTAGTAGCAGTTACCGTTACTGCCCGAATTTAAGGAAGAGATAAAAAGTGGCATTAGATGGCAAAGAAACAGTTTTTTCGGGATGACGCTCTTGGTCAGCCCCTGTTTATGGGTAACACAATTGCCCGTAAATAGTGTCTGACGCAGTTCCGTATTGGCATCTGATCTGTATTTGGCGGGCCTGTGTTCTGGAAGCTGTTTAATCAGGTAGCAAACGATATGAAAACAGGAGGTATTGGCGTAAGTTTACTTTTTGTTTGAACTGTAACCTCTACTTGATGCGCGTATTCTACCAAACCCTCTGTCTGTGTTGCTGCCTGCTGTGTCGGGTGTTAGGCCAAACGGGCAGCCCCATCCTAACCAGCCAACCGGCTTTTCCAAGGCCCGATGCCGAGGTAACACTCATCTTCGATCTGAAACAGGCCAAAGACAGCCGGGCTAAGGCCCTGCTGGGCAAAACAGACGACGTTTATCTGTGGGCTGGGGCGGGCAGCACCGAAACCGGCAACGCTTTTGAGTTTCAGCCTGCCGGACAAACCGATTTTGCGAAGCCTTTTGCTGCGGGCAAGCTGACATCCCTCGGCAACGACCGCTGGCAAATTAAACTGGTGCCACAAATCTACTTTGGCGTACCTGCCGGCAAACCCATCCGGCGCCTGGGCCTGCTGCTAAAAAGTGGCGACGGCAAGGCTCAAACCGAAGATGTTTTCGCCCAGCTCTACAACGGGAGCCTTAGTCTGTTGCGGCTCGCCCCAATCCAGAAAGACCTGTTTGCTGAGCCTAACCAGCCATTCACTGTACGGTACCGGGCTTCGCAACGAGCCACTATGACACTGCGGGTCGATGGGCAGATAGTAGCAACCACCCTAGACCAGGACTCACTACGGTTCGTGCTGCAAGCGGCTAGGGCGACCGACGGTCGTCGTACGGTCGTTCTGAGCGCAACTACGCTGATGTCGTCTAGTGCAGAATCTGTTTCCGATACGTTCTACCTGAGCATGATACCCGAACCGACCATTCAGGCCCTGCCTGCTAACATAGTCGATGGCATCAACTACGTTGGCACTGCCCCAACCAACCCTGGCAAGGCTATTCTGGTGCTGTATGCACCTAAAAAGAGCTTTGTTCACCTGCTTGGCGAGTTCAACAACTGGAGCATGAATCCAGCCTATCTAATGAACCGCACCCCCGATGGCAACCGCTACTGGATCGAACTGCCCCTGAAGGCCGGCGAAACCACTTTTCAGTACCTCGTCGACGGCACCATCGCCGTAGCCGACCCGTATTCAGAAAAGATTCTGGACCGCACCAACGATAAATTCATCCCGGCCGCTACGTATCCCAACCTGATCCCGTTTCCGGAAAAAGCTTCTGGCAACAGCGTGTCGGTTCTTCAACCGGGACAGGCTCCGTTTGCGTTTCAGGCGACAAACTTTCAGCGGCCCGCCGTCAACACCATGGTGGTGTATGAACTGCTGGTGCGCGATTTTGTACAGAACCGCAATTATAAAACCCTGACAGATAGCCTGGCTTACCTGAAACGGCTGGGCATCAACACCATTGAACTGATGCCGATTAATGAGTTTTCGGGCAACGACTCATGGGGCTACAACCCAACGTTCTATTTTGCGCCCGACAAAGCCTATGGCACGAAAGAGTCCCTCAAACGTTTCATCGACGCGGCTCACAAGCTGGACATAGCGGTCGTGCTGGATATGGTGCTCAACCACGCCGACTACGAGTTTCCGTACGTAAAGATGTACTGGGCAGGTGACCGGCCCTCGGCCGACAGTCCTTATTTCAACCAGCAGGCTACCCACCCGTTTAGTGTTTTTTCTGATTTTAACCACGAGAGTCCAGATACCAAAGCGTTTGTGGACCGGGTGTGCCGCTTCTGGCTGCAGGAGTACAACATCGACGGATTTCGGTTTGACCTGTCCAAGGGATTTACCCAGAAAAACACGGGCAGCAACGTAGCGGCCTGGAGCGCGTACGATCCCAGCCGCGTAGCCATCTGGAAACGCATTTATGACCAGATCCGGGCCGTAGACCCCTCCGCCTTGGTTATTCTGGAACACTTTGCCGATGCCCAGGAAGAAAAAGAACTGGCCAACCACGGCATGTTGCTCTGGGGCAATCACAACGGCGACTACCGGAGCGCCACACGCACTGGGCAGGGAAATCCTGACGGCATTTCGCATCAGAAGCGTGGGTTCGTTCAACCGAATCTGATTGGCTATGCCGAGAGCCACGACGAGGAACGACTCGTGTACGACCTGCGGCAGAACGGGGCAGTTTCGGGAGCGTACAACATCAAATCGCTGCCCACAGCCCTCAACCGGGCCAAACTGGCAGCGGCTTTTCTGCTGGCGGTGCCGGGACCAAAAATGATCTGGCAATTTGGTGAGCTGGGTTACGACCTGAGCATAAACACCTGCCCCGACGGTACCCTGAACGATAATTGCCGAACGGCCGCCAAGCCTGTCCGCTGGGTGTATTATCAGGAGGCAGACCGGCGAAAACTGTTTAAGGTCTATGCCGAGCTGATCAAACTCAAGACCACCGTTCCGGCCTTTGCCACCCGGGATTTCACGGCCGATTTTGGTGGGGCAGTCAAGCGGCTTACGTTGCGAAATATTTTTAATACGGTGTACCTTATCGGCAACTTCGATACGAAGCCGCAGACCGTTACCATAAATTTTCCGTCGATTGGCAAGTGGTATCATTACTTCTCAGGGCAGGAGATAAATGTAACGGTTACGTCGGCCTACCAGTCTATAACGCTGGAGCCGGGCGCATTTCACCTGTATTCGACGGCCAGACTCCCCACGCCCGAAGCAGGCCTGGTGCCTTTTACCGTGGTGCCCAGCCTGGTAACGGACACTGAACCGGAAATAGAGGGCCAAATCCTGATTTCGCCAAACCCTGCCGATACCGATGTAGTTGTGGACCTGACCAGTACGTATCGGGGCCTGGTTGAGTTTCGTCTGCGCGATGCCGGGGGCCGAACGCTCCAGACGCTTCGGAGCCAGAAAACCGCGCCCGGACTTCACCAGCCAATTGACCTGCAGTCGCTTGCGCCGGGAACGTATCTCCTGCAGGTGCAGCAGGGAGGACAGCAGCAGGTGGTGAAGGTGTTGAAGCGTTAGCCAGATTCTTTGACGTAACCTCAACCGGATGACCACCCCCAATACCGTGCTGCCCAGGGCCGAATTGCTCAACGGAATACCCCATTCAGCGCCGGTTGGTCATACCGGCGTTCACTACGAGATTTTTGTTCGGTCGTTCGCCGATTCCAATGGCGACGGCATCGGCGACCTGAATGGCGTTACCAAGAATCTCGATTATTTAGAGGACCTTGGCGTGTCGGCCATCTGGCTGATGCCCATCCATCCCTCCCCGTCATACCATAAATATGACATCATCGATTATTATGGCATCGACCCGGAGTATGGCACCCCGGACGATTTCCGGCGGCTCGTGGCCGAAGCGCACCAGCGCGGCATTGCCGTCATTATCGACTTGGTACTGCACCACACCAGCAACCGGCATCCGTGGTTTCTTGAAGCCAGTAAAGGAGCACAAAATCCGTACTGGAACTACTACAAATGGCTCACGCCCGCCCAGATAAAGGCGCAGAAACTGGATAAACGCGAAGTCACCGCCGACTCCGGCGAGCGCAATCCGTGGCACCCAGTGCCGGGCGCAACGTATGACGAGCGCTACTACGGCATGTTCTGGCGTGGAATGCCCGATCTAAATTTCGACCACCCACCTGTGCGGGAAGAGATGTTCCGAGTTGCCCGCTACTGGCTCAACGACATGGGCGTTGATGGCTTCCGGCTCGATGCAGCCCGCCACCTCTACTGGGAGACTGAGGAATCGAAGAACCATCAGTTCTGGCAGGAATTTGGGCAGGCAGTCGAGGCCGCAAAGCAAGACTGTTATACCGTTGGTGAGGTATGGACTCGGCCAGAACGCATTGCCCCCTATTTTGCGGGGCTGAACGCTAACTTCAACTTCGACTTGTGTCTGGCTATTGAAGCGGTGGTTCGCCAGGGAAAAGACACCAACGATTTAGTTGAATTTCTGACCAAAGCACAGATCGCGTATGCGGAGGTCAATCCTCAGTTTATCGATGCGCTGATGCTGTCGAACCACGACCAGAACCGCATCGGTAGTTTGCTGAAGGGCGACCTTAGCCGGCTGAAAGTAGCCGCAAATCTGCTGCTGACACTGCCGGGCAACCCGTACCTGTACTACGGTGAAGAAATAGGCATGCTGGGCCTGAAGCCGGATGAGACTATCCGGGAGCCGTTTTTGTGGGACATTCGGACCCGCGACCGGCAACGCACGAGCTGGCGACGGGGCCGCTATACCACCAGCCAGACCGTTCGGCCACTAACTGAGCAGCAATCCGATCCTGACTCTCTGTTTTCGCACTACAAACGTCTGATTCAGGCCCGCAACGGCCATCCCGTGCTGAACGACAACCTGAGCCGGCTGGTGCAAACGGGCATTCGTCAACAAGGCATTATCGCTTTTATCCGGCGTTCGGCAGGTGGCAATCGGGTACTCATTATCCACAACCTGACGGACCAACCTATTTGGGTTCCACTTTCTGCAGAGGAACGCTGGTGCCGCCATGTCGTTTTCTCAACGGTTGAAGGCGCTACGTTCAACGAGGACCGGGTGCTGGTTCCGGCCTATGGGGGCGTGGCCATGGAATAGGATTTAGCCGAAGGGGGGAAAGTCGTCCATAAATCGGATCTCAGCCGTCTGGTGGTCGATGCAGCAGCAATAATGCGTAAGTCCATTGCTGATGACAACGTAGGGTGCGCGGTGAACGTGGTTGTAGCGGGCAATCTGGTCGAACACGGCCTGCGTGAGCGGGATGTGCGGAGCCTTACACTCGACCACTAAAAACGGTTGTCCCTCCCGATCAAAGGCCACTACGTCGGTTCGTTTTTGGGTTTGATTCAGCACCAAGCCGCCCTCCGACCGAATGAGCGCTTTTGGATAAGCGTAGTGCGTCAGGAGAAGATTGACTATGTGCTGCCGCACCCACTCTTCGGGCGATAGCCGGACATACTTCCGGCGTAACAAATCGAAAATGTACGGTTTCCCTTCGACTTGTTTAGTTTTGCAGTCAAAAGCAGGCAGGTTCAGCGCGACCATAGGCCAAAGATAACCAGTGAACAGGTGAATAACGGAATCTTTTATATCTATCTCCATTCGCTCTGGTACTCCCTCGCTCATTCGCACTCTATGAAAACAAAAGAAGAAATAGTTACCAACTGGCTGCCCCGCTACACCGGCACGCCCATCGAAGGGTTTGGCGAATACATCCTGCTGACGAATTTCATTAACTACGTCGAGCTGTTTGCAACCAAGTTCGATGTCCAGATTTTCGGTATGGGGCGGGCCATGCAAACGGCAACGGCCAACAACATTACCATCATCAATTTCGGGATGGGCAGTGCTATGGCCGCTACGGTAATGGATTTGCTTTCGGCCATCGACCCAAAAGCAGTGCTATTTCTGGGTAAGTGTGGCGGACTGAAAAAAACGCAGGTTGGCGACCTTGTACTGCCCATTGCGGCCATCCGGGGCGAGGGTACCAGCAACGATTACATGCGGCCCGAAATTCCGGCTCTGCCGTCGTTTCGGCTGCAGCGGGCGGTATCATCGACCATCAAGCGGTACGAACTCGATTATTGGACCGGTACGGTTTATACGACTAACCGGCGCATCTGGGAGCACGACGAAGTGTTTAAAGAATACCTGCGCGAGATACGGGCGATGGCTATCGACATGGAGACGGCCACCATTTTCACCGTTGGCTTTGTAAACTCCATACCCCACGGTGCCCTGCTGCTGGTATCCGATAACCCACTGGTACCGGAGGGGGTCAAAACCGAAGAAAGTGACAAACGCGTAACGGGCCAGTTCGTAAACAAGCATCTGGAGATTGGCATCGATGCCCTGCTGGAACTGGAATCTTCTGGCGAATCGGTGAAGCACCTGCGGTTTGAGTAAAAAAGCAATTCTTTTCGCTACAGTTCGCCGACTCATACATCATTACCATCCGCATTGATGAGATAGCGTATATTTGCGTCTGGTGAGCGGAAAGGGCAATACTGCACCCACCTCGTGACTCCCGGGCAGCGGGTGCCGGCTGTTAAACTGTTTGTCAAGTCGTTGTTTGGGTCATATGATAGATAGTATGGCGATGACAAAGTAGACACGGATGCTGGCTTATTCAATCTACCTCTATGCGCTCATGCAAAAAAGTTGCAGGAGTCTGAACCTGGTCAGTGCGCCTAGCCAGGTTCAAATAATAGCCTGGTTTGCGATCTCTTATCTCCGTTAGACACTATCACGCCTGTACTGTTTATCCGTAATTGCCATTTGACAACTTTCTTTTACGCTTGCAATGATTGTGAATCAGAAAAAAACAAGACAACCCCGCCACCGAAAGGGATTCCTCATTTTTGGTGGCGGAGTTTTGCTGATCGGATTGGTTTATTTGTTTTTGTGTGCGTATGACAACTATTTCTCAAAGGCCGACGGATTAATCAACAATTACGCATACCACAAAATTAGCTGGTTGATTTGTGTTGTTTGGTTCACTGGCTTTCTGCTGTATCTCGGACTGTCTTCGCGCCGGAGAAATATTCAGAACGTTTCTTTATCACTCTGTACTGTTGCCATAGTATTGATCCTGCTGGAAATTGTTGCCCATGTCCTAATCGGGATGGGCACGATTAACGGGGTTTACATCCACTTTCAGCGTTATTACCCCACCATTGCTAGCAGTAAGCCACTATTCTGGGGCGATTTCAACGAGCAGACAGGACGCTGGCGGGCTGCTCAGGCCAGTAACTCGATATTGAACTGTGCAGGGGACTCTGTGTTTTGGCATACTAACTCAGTAGGGGCCAGCGACCGGGAGCGAACTGTATCTAAAAGTAGTTTGAGCCAGAAGCGGGTAATTACCCTCGGTGATTCGTTCATGGAAGGCATGCTAGTGAATGCGAAAGACCGGATGTCAAATCTCTTGGAAGCCGCTACTGGCCGGGAACACATGAATTTTGCCGTTAACGACAGCAGCCCCATAAACTATTACCTGACCTACAAAGGTATTGCAAAGCGATTTGAACACGATGTGGTGCTGGTTAGTGTGCTGCCCGCCAATGATTTCCAGGATTACAGCCCGGCCGAAGCTTATAAGCTGGCCGAATGGCCTATCTACCGGCCATACTGGTCCGGCGACTATCCTGCATATAGGCTGAAGTATTCACTAAATAACATCAACCAGTCTATTTTACGTAACAACCAGACACCCGCTCAACTGCTCAAAACGGTTGACTCAGTTTACAGTCAGTTAACGGTTTTTGAACGGATTAAAGCTGACGTACTGTTGAATTCAGGTCTCTGCAAAGTGGTTCAGCATCTGGCCGGCCGGATATCGACTACGAATGGACGGGTGACTCGGTACGAGCAGTTTTCTGATGCCGAATTTAAGTACATGACCTATTCGCTGGAACAATTAGCGAAAGAAGCGAAAGGCAAGAAATTAGCTTTCCTGTCTGTACCGGTTCAGAATGATATTGAAGCTGTTCGGAACGGTCGCAAGAATAAGTTAGATGACCGGCTGCAGAAGTTCTGCGATCAACACGGCATTTTGTTTATCCCGCTTTTGCCAGCGTTTCTGCAATATAAGGGCAATCTGGCCGATCTGTACGTCGATTGTGATGGTCACTGGTCAAAAAAAGGAGAACAGTTTGCCAGCGATGTATTGTTGAGAAACGCTCAATACCAGTCTTTACTGAACTAACAAACCCAACGACCTGGCAAATCCGTTCAGACGTTCTGTTTTCACAAAGCGGTTTGCATTCGCTGACCCTGGTATAATGAACAACAATCCATTTGATTGTCGCGAATGGCTACTCCTGAATTGTAGCGATACCACGGGTTGTCAGTCTTAAAAAATAGTCTGGAAATCGGCTATATCCCAAACACGACCGATCAATAAAGTCAAAGCAATTTTTGGAGGCACCGTACTTGCGCAACTAAGCTGATTGTTTATTATTGCCACCATGTAAGTCACCTGACTATACGCGTAAACGAAACCGCACTTTAAGCCACCAGTTATTATAAATTAAAGCGTTGTGGTTCAGTCGCTTTAGATCCTTGTGCAAGTTGGATGAACGGGTCAAGCATTAAAAAAGTGTGAGTGCCAGCGTCCTGGCGGCAGCTTGTACGTCCCGTGACAGGGCGGGTTTGGCTTCTATTTTTCCCCTTTCGGCCGCTTCGGCAATCTGATGACAGGGTAACTGCTCCACTTAGCCGGGTTTGGCAGGTGGGGGAGCTTTCTTGCGACAAGCCGAATGCCGGCAGCAGCCGACCGTCCCTTTAGGCAGGCTGACCAAAAGTAGTAATTTGGAACTCCTAAACTTACCATACAATGAATGCCAAAAATCTATTTACATTCGTAGCTGTCATCGTTTTGCTCTACGGGCTGGGACTTACGTTTGCCCCTGATTTTATGGGTGAGCAATATCTGACAAACCCCTCCTGGGTAAATGATGGGACTAAACTGTTAGCACAAGGTTATGGTACTCACCTAATAGCTTATGCCGTAGCGTGCTGGTATGTCCGCAATGCTGGCTCCTCATCTGGTGGTAAAGTAATGCTTTTGTCTGTGTTGTTGTCAAATCTGGCCCTTATAGTCATTCACACGATGGCTGTTCTGAACGGCGTTGAAAAAGCGACTGCATGGGGGCAAGTTTTACTGTCATTTCTCCTTATCGTTTGGTCGGGGAAGCTCTTTCGGCAAACAGATCGAATAGTAGCCTGAGTTTGTGAAGTCTGGAAGCAGCAAGCACGGGCTGTCGGACAATAGGTTGCTCGTCCATAAGGCAGGCATTCAGCCCAACGAAAATGAGAACGGTTGTCCGCTGCCGTCTAAAGATCAGGAGTTTGCGCGATCAGCTAAGTAACTCGTTCACCGTCAGCTCTTATTTATTGGTTTGGGTAATGCATAGAAAGTTCATTGGTCCCAATGACGTGGTTTCTGACCTTACCCTGCGCCAACTCCTCATTGGCGTCGGTTTTACGCCATCTAACTGGTATATTATCTCCGATAGGCTTACAGTAGCGGGCCTGTAATTCGCTAAACAGCCTATACTACGTCGACTATGCCATACCGTATTCCCCTCCTTTTCACCAGACCATCCTGCCCGGTTAGTTGCTGAACAGCACGTAGGGGCATATCCTCAGCGCATCCAGCAATTTTGGCACTCAGCCCTGAAGCTATCTAGTAGTTTATCGGGCCTGAAGTTGCTGGTGCCCAAAGAGTAGCTTATCGGCCAGCCACAGCAGCGGCTAGCCCACCCCAGTGGTCTGCGTTCCATTATCCATACGAATTATCTTTGGCAGAACACTTCTCACAATAGCTGGTGATTCTCCCGCCAGCGGACTGGCATCAGGTTCGTTGATTTTATGTGTATATACAAGCAATTGGTAAAGATTAGCCTAAATTTGACCTGTGAAACCACAAAACGCTATCGAAAATGGCAAGTAACGCAGGTCCCGATACAACCGTCTGGGACGTCAATGATGAAAGCAAAGTCAATACCGTGGGCAAATGCCCGTTTATGGGCGGGGCATTAAACAAAAGTGCGGGCGGTGGCACCAGGAACCGAGACTGGTGGCCCAATCAGCTGAAGCTGAACATTCTCCGTCAGCACGCTACGCTGTCCGATCCGATGGGGGACACATTTAACTATGCCGAGGAGTTCAGGACACTTGATCTGGCGGCCGTAAAGCGGGACATCGTCGAGCTGATGGCCGAGTCGCAGGATTGGTGGCCAGCAGATTACGGTCACTACGGTCCGTTTTTTATCAGGATGGCCTGGCACAGCGCGGGTACCTACCGCATTGGGGATGGCCGGGGTGGCAGTAGCTCCGGTGCCCAGCGCTTTGCACCACTCAATAGCTGGCCCGACAATACGAATCTCGACAAGGCACGCCTTCTGCTGTGGCCGGTCAA
>DATHAW010000399.1:0-1905 GCA_035296465.1 Spirosoma sp. | reverse complement strand
CCCGATCAGCCTGAACTGCTTGTTTCCGGCCTGCGGGTGAAAACCAGAGATCAATCGAAGTCGATCGCACTCGATAACCAGAATAATATATATGTAAACATTGCGTCGGATAATGATGCCTGCCGGGAGGCCGGAACCGGTAAAGGAATGATGCCCTGCCCATTGCTCGATTCGGCCGCCGGTATCTGGCAGTTCAACGCGAACAAACCCAACCAGGCGTTTTCCGACGGTATCCAGTACGCTACCGGTCTGAAGAACGTTGTTGGTTTGGACTGGAACCAGAAGAGCAACTCCCTGTTTGTTATGCAGCACGGTCGCGGGCAGTTCCATGATTTCTATCCGCAGTTCTACACGCCCCAGCAAAGTGCCGAGCTGCCCGCCGAAACCATGTATGAGGTGCACCGGGGCGATGACGCCGGCTGGCCCTACATCTACTATGACCACATCCAGAAAAAGAAGATTGTAGCACCGGAATACGGGGGCGATGGCAAGAAAACCGGTGGCGAGAAAACAATAACACCCCTGGCGGCTTTTCCGGCACACTTGGGACCCAACGGCCTGTTGTTTTACACGGGCACATCCTTTCCGGCCGCTTACCGAAACGGTGCCTTCATTGCATTTCACGGTCAGTCGTCGGCCTTGCACAAGGGTTACCTGGTGGCGTTTGTACCCTTTAAAAACGGTAAACCATCGGGCAAATGGGAGATCTTCGCCGATAATTTCGCCGGAACCGACCTGGTGAAACCAACTGGACCCGTGCAGCACCGCCCCTGTGGCCTGGCCCAGGGGCCGGATGGTTCGCTATACGTAACGGATGACCTGAACGGAACACTTTTCCGAATTGCGTACAAAGGCACCACCCCAGGCTCTAAGGCATCTGCGGCTCTGAACAAATGATAGAAAAATAAATAGCTCATTATTTTTGTTGATACGATTCGCCTACGTGGAGAATCAAAACCTTTTTCATGTCTAACTCTACTACTTCATTGCAACAACATCCGTTGCGGCAACCTCCACTACGAGTACTGATTGTCGGGTGTGGCAACATGGGCGCGTCGCACGCCATTGCCTACCAGTCGCTCGACGGTTTTTCAATCTGCGGCATAGTGTCGACGGGCAACAGCAAACACGTACTGAACGACCGGCTTGGTGGTGGCCATATCCTGTTCGACGATTATGCTACAGCGCTGAAACAAACCCAGCCCGATGCCGTCTGCATCTCTACGTATCCCGACACCCACGAGTCGTTTGCGCTGCAGGCACTCGAACAGGGATGTCACGTATTCATTGAAAAGCCACTGGCCGACAGCGTTGAGGGCGCAAAGCGGGTGATGGCAGCCGCCCAAAAAGCTGGCAAAAAAGTCGTTGTAGGCTATATTCTCCGGCATCACCCATCCTGGGAAAAGTTCGTGGAGGTAGCACGGGAAATGGGCAAACCGCTCGTGATGCGCATGAATCTCAATCAGCAAAGCCACGGCACCATGTGGACGGTTCACCGCAACCTGATGAAGTCGCTCAGCCCGATTGTCGACTGTGGGGTGCATTACATCGACGTAATGTGCCAGATGACCCGTTCCAAACCCGTGCAGGTCAACGCCATCGGTGCCAGGCTGACGGACGACATTCCGGCCGATAACTACAACTACGGTCAGTTACAAATAAGGTTCGAGGATGGGTCCGTGGGCTGGTACGAAGCGGGCTGGGGACCCATGATGAGCGAAACCGCTTTTTTTGTTAAAGACGTAATCGGGCCGAAGGGATGCGTGTCCATTGTGGCCAAAAGCGCCGGCGGGGCCGGCAAATCCGACCACGTAGACTCCCACACCAAGACCGAATCGCTGCGGGTACACCGGGCGGATCTGGACGCCAACAACCAGTTTGTGCAGGCGGACACCTGGATTGACA
>DATHAW010000398.1:0-5237 GCA_035296465.1 Spirosoma sp. | reverse complement strand
AACTAATGTAAGTTAGTTAGTCAGGCAGTGTACTTTATTAAAGAGTGTTGTATAAATCAGAGCACGTTAAAGAAATATTTTGAGAAAGAAGCAACCCCGGTATTAGTTAAAAATTATTAGGTGCCGCACACAACTTCCAATAGTGTATAATGGTTGAGATAGTTTCTTCCAAGGTTGTTATACTTTCAGGTTTAATAAAAAAGCCTTGTACCGATAAGCTATAGGCATCAATCACAGTTCGTTGATCAATAGCCGTTGAAAAAAATAGATAGGGAATACATTTAAGTTTTAAACGGGCATCATTGTGGAGCTTCTCCCGCAAAGCAAATCCATCCAGTATTGGTAAATCGATATCTGAGAGGATTAAGAAGGGTACATCGTTTGTCTCGTCCAAGTAATCTAGGGCCTGTTGCCCGTCAAAAAAGTAGATTACCCGATTGGTGTAACCTAACTTTTGAAAAATCACGTCTAACAAAAATTGATCATCGGGATCATCTTCTATGATGACAATAGGGCCTTCCTTGTTCATGATGTACGCATTTTTCAAAAAAGAATAAGGCCCATCTGCCAAGGACGTAGGGGGTAAACAAACGTAACTAGAAATTGGCAAATAAGCTTCATCACCTAACTGACTACGGTAAGGTTAGTTTAGAAAACGAGTCGGTAAGATTAAACTAACGATACCTCACTACAAAAAACTCTGTTGTGTAAGTGCTGATATGTTAACCAAGATCGCTCAAGAATGAGCACTAATTGCCAAGACGATAGGTTTTCTTAACTGTACGTCGTCAGCCAAAAGTGGACAGATACGGCCGGGCTGCCGGAGCAGTGAAAAGAGAAGAGAGGCTTTTAGCCATTTTGTACATGCTGAAAAATATGACCACAGCGGTGGGCCGATTTTCCATCCTTGAGCCATCGATAGTTGCTTAGTATTTTGCCGATCTGCTAAGATCTGGTCCTGGCGGCCCCAGTAAGCATCCGCTGGCCGTACGTTGTCTAGTGATTCATGGTACCGTTGGTGATTGTAATAATCCACCCACTCCGTTAGGCGAGTACTCAAATCATCCGGACTGTAATAGTATTCTAGTAACAAGAAGTTTTTCATCGATCGGTGGTAGCGGTACCTTATCTGATGCTCAGCAGGTACGTTAGCAAATCATTAAACTGGTCAGCGGGCAGAGTCTGGCTGAAATAATCCGGCATCAGCGTGTATTTAGAAGCCTGCACCTCGGCTATATCCGCTTTTCGAACCAGAAACTCCTCACCGCCGACACTGGCGTAGACCAGCGCCTGTCCTTCCTCCCGACGAAACAAACCCGTTCTGACCGTTCCGTTTTTCAGCTTGATGGTGTAGTTGCGGAACGCTTCCGAAATGTTGCGGTTAGGGTCCAGTATTTTGGTAGCTAATGCCCGTGCGCCCCAGTTACCGACCCCATCGAGCTGGGGGCCGATGCTCCCCCCTTCTTTCCGAATCTGGTGACAGGCCGCACAGTGTTGCACAAAGGCCGATTTGCCCCGGTCCAGCCCCTGGGCGGTAACCAGGTAATTGGATAGCCGCTCGTCAATCAGCGCATCCCGTTGCGGATCAACCGGGCCAAGGTTAATGGTCAGTTCGGCGTACTCCCGGCGTAGGGCTTTATCGCTGTCCAGCAGCAGTTTATCGCCAATGCCGGGCTGCACCAGCATCCGTGTTGGAAGCAACCCGGCCCGCACCCACTGCACAATGAGCCGTTTGCCGGATGAAGAAGCCGCCAGTGCCTTCACCAGGTCAGTCTGTGTCTCGGGGGCGGAGCGGGTCAGCTCCTGCTGCAGCAGGCTGGTGATCTCCGGTCTCGAAAACTCGCCCAATACATTAATCACTCCCCGTCTGAAACTCAGTGGCTGTCCGTTGTCCTGGAGCATTCCGCCCAGCAGGGGCAGGTAAGCCTGGCTGTCCATCTGGAGCAGCGCTTTTGCCGCGGCAGTCCGGATAAATTCGGGTGTCGAGGCCGCCACCAGCAGGTTCCGGACCTTTGGTGCCAGCGACGAGATGCGGTAGGTACCGGCGTTTTCTACCGCAAACCGGAGCTGATGCCCCACTTCCAGAGGGCTTACCGTTGGCATCAAGAGTACGGTGCTGTCCAGAAGACCCACCTGCAGCACACCGCCGGGAGCCTCTTTGCGAATTTCCAGGAACACCTTTCGGCCCTGCCAGGCAGTAAGATCCCAGTTCATAGCCGATGCCTGCAACCCATCACTTTGGGGCAGTACCTGCCGGGCCACCAGGCGAGTAGTATCGTCGCTTAGGCGTACCTGAACGACATGGGGCGAAGCGCCTGCTTTCTTTTCGTTTTGGTGCAGCACCGTAAACCGTAGCCGGGCGGGCGCTGCGAAGGTCGGCGACTGAATGGTTCCCCGCAGGGAGGAGCGCACCAGCCCAATAAAATTGGCCCCACCCGGCTGTTTAACCTCGGCGGGTGCCCGAAAGAGACTGATAGGAATCTCACCCGCCGACGGCCCATCGGTCAGCGTAGCGGTCCAGGCTGGTAGTGGTTGCGCTACTAACGTGCTGGCCAGCTGACTTCCCCAGCGCCGGAGCGCGTCACTTTCGGGCAACCCGCGCTGTTGCAGCCCACCCTGAATGAAGCGGAATACCTGGTACTGCCGCTGTACATGTTGGGCAAACTTCTCCCGAACGGCCTGAATCAACGGATTTAGCTGGGAGGCCGGCAGGTACCGCGCCAGGTGCTGGACAAGGGCGATGTCTTTATCCTGGGGCGTGGCAACCAGCCGGAACCGCTGAAAAAGAAACTCAGCCGCATACGACTCCCGAACACCCGTCAGAATGGTGGCCAAAGCTGCCTGACGGGCTTCGTCCCAGTTGGCCCTCGCCACCGTCTCTCCCAGAGCGGGTTGCCGCAGCAGGGTTTGCAAACTCAGCTTGAGCGTGTAGACCAGGTGCGTGTCGTCGGCAGATGTACCGGCCAGTGCATCCAGCAGCGCCCGGACGGTTTCCAGCTGTGGATAGCTGGTCAGTGCCTCGGCGGCCGCCCGCCGGACGTGCGGGCTGGTGTCGCGCAGCAGTGTTAGCAGACGCTGCTGATACGCTCCGGTAGGGGTTCCCCGCTCGTTCAGCAGGCGTACGGCATGGGTCCGAACCAGGTCGGCGGGGTGTGCCAGCGCCCTGGTTAGCTGCGCATCCGATATAGTGTTTAATTGATGGAGCATCCATAGCGCATGCACGTAGGGCGTTGTCTCCCGTCCGCGGTGGGCCAGCAGTTGGGTCAGGGGCTCGATGGCGGACTTTCCGATTCGGTTCACCAGTTGATCGGCTACCGTCAGGCGCAGCGGCAGGTTGCCCCGGCTCAGTGCGTTGATTAGTTCCTGTAGAGTAGCCCGCGTCCAGTCGGTGTGGCCAGCCGGATCAGTTTTGCCTTTGTAGGTAATTCGCCAGATGCGCCCCCGCAGATGATCGCGCTCAGGGTTGTTCAGCGGTACTTCATAGTGACCAATGATGCGGTTGTAAAAATCAGCTACGTACAAGGCTCCATCGGGACCTTCTACGATGTCGACGGGCCGGAACCAGGGGTCCTCACTCTGCAAAAAGTCGGCTTCACGTTTGGCGACGGGTGTACTTCCCTGCCAGGTGAAGGAGTTCCGGTAAATACGGCTTTTCACCACATCACCCACGTAGAAGCTTTGCCGGTAAGGGACCGGGAGGTTGTCACCCGTAGGCAGGGTCAGGCCAGCCAGGGCGGTGGCTTCATCCTCCATCGGCTTCATGGCCGGGGGGAAGCCAATGCCACTCTCTACTTTACCAAAGGTGGGATAGTCGCCCCCCGCAATGAGCTGATAAATGGGGGATGTGTGGCAATCGGCCGAGTAGAGGTAGCCCCAGGCATCGAAGGCCATACCGAACGGATTAACCCGGCCGAAGGTGTGAGCCTCGGCCCGGCTGCCATCCGGCCGAAACCGGAAGGTATTGCCGGATACTATTTTGAGCGAATCACGGTCAGTACCGGCCACCCGCGACTCATTGGTAAAGCCGTGACAGGCGTAAATCCAGCCGTCGAAACCCTGGGTCAGGTTATTCACCATACCGTGCGTGTCTTGGTAGCCAAAAGGTCCCAGCAGTACCTGGCTCTGCTCGACTCGTCCGTCGCCGTTCTGGTCGGTAAACCGGTATACATTCGGAATGCTGAAGGCAATAGCGCCGTTGTGGCGGGGGAGCACACCAATCGGAATGTTGAGGGTATCGGCGACGGTCGTGAAGGTGTCGGCCCGGCCGTTGTGATCCTTGTCTTCGAGGATGGTCAGCCGGTCTCGTCCCTGCCCCGGCTGAGCGGCAAAGGGGTATTCAACGGACTGGGTCACCCACAGCCGGCCTTTGGCATCGAAGGCCATGTTGAGCGGTTTGCCGATCTCGGGTTCTGAGGCAAACAAGTCGATCTGGAAACCGTCGGGCAGGATAAACCCGGCCTTTTCTTCCTCCGGCGAGCGGGGTTCGGTGGTGCGGACATGCTCGCTGAACAGTCCTTCATTCAGGGGGCGTGGGTTTTCAGCCGGAACCGGTTGCTGCGTCAGGTAAGACCGGCAACCGAGGGTCAGGGTAATGGTAAACAGGGTGATTTTAAAGGTAGAAGACCAGTTCATACAGTCGTTCAGGAATACCAGAATGTCAGGAAAAGCACTGCTTTTAGATACACGAAAGGGCGACGGAATCAATAAGTATGTCCCTCGCACTATTCCTCACTTTAAGCAAAAAACAAGTAGCCCTTACTACTCTACCGGAATCAGCAAACCGGCATCAGCGGCAACCACTACATAACAACAGAAAACTCCATTCGATATGAAACGGATTTTATGTGTTCTTTTAGTTTGGATGAACGGTTTCCTGTGTCTTAATGCTGCGCATGGACAGGGCAAGGTTTCGATGTCTATTACTGCCACTCCTTTTTACAGGTACGCCAGAACCGAGCGCAGTACTTATTTTCCGGGACTCAATGGCGGCTCAGCTATTCCAGTTGATATTCATGTCCGTCAATCAGGTGTTGGCTACTCGCTTGGTGCAATGGTTCGTTACTCGCTTTCAACTCAGTGGTCTGTCTCAAGTGGTGTCTGGTTTAACCATATAGCTTATAAACAACCAACAATTAGCACTAGTCCAAGTTAGACTGTACTTTTCACAGATACTCGTAGCCGCAATTTTCAGGTTCCTTTACTGGCTAACTGCGAATTGTCGTCCAAGCGAATATCAC
>DATHAW010000397.1:0-4931 GCA_035296465.1 Spirosoma sp. | reverse complement strand
GCTGGACTTGGTTTTGACCGTACCGCAACGGGTAGTAATGCCCTGGCTCAGTACAGACCGGAAGTACGTCGAACCTGGGAGGACCCCAAAACATGCCCACTACCGTATCTGCTCTGGTTTCACCATGTAGCCTGGAATCAGAAACTGTCTACTGGCCGGACGCTTTGGGAGGAGCTGTGTACCCGGTTTTACACGGGTGCCGATTCAGTACGCTGGATGCAACAGGAGTGGGCACAGGTAAAACCCGCCGTCAATCCGGCCATCCACGCCGATGTTTCGGCCCGGCTGGCTACCCAGCAACGAGAAGCGGTCTGGTGGCGCGATGCATGGGTTTTGTATTTACAGAGTTATGCTAAACAGCCTATTCCAGCTCCTTTCAAAAAGCCCGACCGGAATCTGGAAGAAGTCAAACGTCTGACTGATATTTACCTCTTGCGCTAATGCCGGCTATGCAACTAAATAAGTAAGCTTTACACGCCTTCAGGTTTTACCTATACTTAAACCTTCAACTGATTAAGATCATGGATAAATTAACCATAACCCAGTCGAGACGGACGTTTCTGAAAACAACTGCGCAGGGTGCTCTTTCAACGGCCGTTATCGGTGGTTTTCCAACCATTGTTCCTGCTTCGGTATTCGGCAAAAATGCGCCGAGTAACCGGATAAACATCGGTGCTATAGGAACAGGGCGCATTTCACGCGGGCACGACATGCCGGGTGTTTGGCAATATGATAACGCTCTTATCATGGCCGTATGCGACGTGGACAGCAAGCGGGCCCAGGAAGCAAAAACGCTGGTAAATGGAGTGTATGCAAAAAAGACCGGCAAAGAATATGATGGTGTAAAGGTTTATACCGACTACCGCGAACTGCTGGCCAACAAAGATATCGACGCGGTTCTTGTCAGCACACCCGACCATTGGCATGCCCCCATTGTAATCGACGCGGTCCGGGCGGGTAAAGATGTGTACATGCAAAAACCGGCATCACTAACAATTGCAGAAGGGCGAATGATGGCCGATGCCGTCAAACAATCGGGCCGCATTGTACAGGTTGGTAGCCAGCAGCGTTCGTCGGAGCAGTTTCGGTATGCCGCCGAACTGGTGCGAAACGGCCGGATCGGTCAGTTAAAAACGGTGTATGTCGGCTTACCCGGCGACCCATCGGGCGACGAAGAACCACCCATGCCTGTGCCAAAAAACCTGAATTATGACATGTGGCTCGGCACGACTCCGGATGTATATTATACGGAGAAGCGGGTGCATCCGCAGGTTGGCTACGACCGGCCGGGCTGGCTGCGCTGCGAGCAGTTTGGCGCGGGCATGATTACCGGCTGGGGTTCGCACCATATCGATTGTGCGCACTGGGCCATGAACACAGAACATACCGGACCGGTAGAAATATGGGGTAAGGCTCAATTTCCAACGAGTGGTTTGTGGGACGTACATGGCATCTTTCGCACCGAAGCGATGTACGAAAATGGCGTACACATGATTGTGAGCAATGAAATTCCCAACGGCATTAAGTTTGAAGGAACTGAAGGCTGGGTTTTTGTGTCGCGCGGTGATGCCGCCGTTACGGCCAGCGATCCAGTGGCTAAGCAAAACGCAGCTAAAAAGCTTGACGCCAGCGACCCCAAACTCCTGACATCGGTGATTGGACCCAATGAAGTGCACCTGACGGTCAGTAAAGAACATCACGGCAACTGGCTGGAGAGCATTGTGAGCCGCAAAGAGCCAATTGCCCCGGCCGAAGTGGGCCACCGTTCCTGCTCGGCCTGCCTGCTCCATCAGGCAGCCATGAAGCTTCCCCGGCGACTGTATTGGGATCCTAAAAAAGAACAGTTTAAAAACGATCCCGAAGCCAATAAAATGCTATCGCGCCCACAACGGAAACCCTATGCTATTAAAGCACTGGCCAGTAACAAAGCCCGATGATTCTACACTGTTCTGATCCTACCTTATGAATTTAACCATTGTTGTTGGCAGTTTTTGCGCGGCTGCCCTCCTTGTTGCCTGTCAATCATCCGAAGAAACACAAAGCGATACGAACCCGATACGCCTGATTACCCTGGACCCCGGTCACTTCCATGCCGCTCTTGTACAAAAATCCATGTACGCGGGCGTTGATTCGACAGTTCACGTTTACGCGCCGGATGGCCCCGACCTAAAATTACACCTGGACAAAATTCAGGCTTATAATACCCGTCCCGATAACCCGACTCACTGGAAAGAAGAGGTTTACCGGGGACCTGATTTTTTGGCCAAAATGTTAGCCGATAAGCAGTCCAACGCTACGTCAACCAACGTAGTGGTGATGTCGGGCAACAACCGCCTGAAAACGGATTACATCGAACAAACGGTTGCTTCGGGGTTTAATGTGCTGGCCGACAAACCCATGGTCATTAGTGCGTCGAATTTCAATAAGCTGAAAGATGCGTTTGCTACGGCCGAGAAAAACAACGTAATGCTCTATGACATCATGACGGAGCGGTACGAAATCTCAACCATGCTACAACGAGCCTTTTCGCGGCAACCAGCCCTGTTTGGAACACTGGAGAAGGGAACGCCCGACAACCCGGCCGTTACGAAAGAGAGTGTTCATCACTTTTACAAAAACGTGTCGGGCAGCATACTCACCCGTCCGGCCTGGTTTATGGACGTAGCGCAGCAGGGGGAAGGCATCGTAGACGTAACGACCCACCTGGTAGACCTCGTGCAATGGGAATGTTTCCCGGACCAACTTCTTGACTACCAGAAAGACGTCCGGCTGACATCGGCCCGTCGGTGGACCACCGACATGACCCTGAGCCAGTTTAAAGCTATTACGAAGCAGGAATCTTTTCCTGATTATCTAAAGAAAGATGTGGTTAAAGACAGCATCCTGCGGGTGTACAGTAATGGCGAGATCAACTACGAGCTTCGCGGAGTACATGCCAAAGTATCGGTAACGTGGGCCTACAAAGCACCGGAAGGCGCGGGCGATACGCATTACTCCATACTGCGCGGCAGCAAGGCAAACCTGATTATCCGTCAGGGAGCCGATCAGCAGTACAAGCCAACGTTATACATTGAGGCTGTGGGGGGCAACAGGACGCTGGATGCTACGCTTAAAACTGTTTTGCCAGCCATTCAGCAGGAGTTTCCCGGTGTAGATGTAAAAAAAACGACTGGTGGCTGGGAGGTAACTATTCCCGAAAAATATAAAGAAGGCCACGAAGCTCATTTTGGCCGGGTCATGGAAAAGTACCTCGCCTACCTGAAAGCGGGCGCCATGCCAGCCTGGGAAGTGCCGAACATGATTACCAAATACTATACTACTACGCAGGCCCTCGAACTGGCCCGTAAATCTCCACTTGTCGCAAGCGGCCAATAACAGTACCCCACTCAAGTATCCTTTTCAGAAACCATGAATCAAAATCAGGATAATAATCGGCGAACGTTCCTTAAAGAATCTATTACTACCGCGGCTGGTCTGGTAATTGGGTCTGCCTTATCGGCGGAGGCTCTGAGCCCACCAAAAAACGTAGTAGGTAGTCAGCGTGCGCCATTGGTTGCCACGCCTAAAGCCCCCCGCCTTCGGTTCTCGGTTATTAAAATGAACCACGGGCATATTTACAGCCAGGTTGAAGCGGTAATTCGGGGTGGTGGCGAACTGGTTTCGTTCTACGCGCCGGAGGCCGATTTGGCGGCCGCTTTTGCCAAACGATATCCGCAGGCTAAACTGGCCACCAATGAGAAGGCTATTCTGGAAGATAATTCCATTCAACTCGTGCTCACCTCCGCTATTCCGGACGAGCGTGCTCCGCTGGGTATTCAGGTTATGCGCCACGGCAAAGATTTTATGACTGACAAACCCGGTATTACTACGCTCGATCAACTCGCGGAGGTACGCAAGGTTCAGAAGGAAACCAAACGAATTTACTCGATCATGTACAGCGAACGGTTGGAGAACCGAGCAACGGTCAAAGCTGGAGAACTGGTTAAAGCCGGAGCCATTGGCAACGTAATACAGACTATTGGCCTGGGGCCTCACCGCATGACACCAAAATCAAGACCGGCGTGGTTTTTCGACAAAAAGCAGTTTGGTGGTATTATCTGCGATATTGGTTCGCACCAGTTCGATCAGTTTCTGTTCTTTACGGGCTCCAAAAAAGCGGACATCGTCGCGTCTCAGGTTGGCAACGTGCATCACCCGCAGTACCCTAAGTTCGAAGATTTCGGCGACGTAATGCTGCGCGGGGATGGCGGAACGGGCTACATCCGGGTTGACTGGTTCACCCCCGACGGACTAAAATCATGGGGCGATGGACGATTGACCATCCTCGGGACAGAAGGTTTCATTGAGATTCGTAAGAATATTGACCCCGCTGGTCGTGAGGGCGGCAACCACTTGTTTATAACCGATCAGAAGGAGACGCGTTACGTGGATTCCGGCAAAGAACCACTGCCCTATGGGGAACAACTCGTTAACGACATCCTGAACCGGACGGAGACCGCTATGTCGCAGGAGCATTGTTTTCTGGCGACTGAACTGGCCCTTAAAGCACAGAAGCAGGCACAGACGATAAATCTGAAGAAATAACCAGTCATCCGGAATGAACCGACGTACAACAAGCTGGATTGCTGCGCTGTTTTTAGCCTTAATGCTCATAACTCCTGTTTGGGCAAACGATGAGGTTAACTGGAAGAAAGTCAGGGTGCTGGTCTATACAAAGAATGGCAAAGGATATGTCCATGATAATATCCCTAATGCGGTTCAATGCATACAGAAACTCGGCCAGCAGCACGGCTTTACGGTCGATGTGTCCGACCAGCCATCTGTTTTCTCCGAGGAGAACCTGAAGCAGTACACGCTGCTGATTTTCCCCAGCACCAACAACGACGTTTTTGATACGGATGGGCAGCGGCTGGCGTTCCGGCGGTATATCG
>DATHAW010000396.1:0-9392 GCA_035296465.1 Spirosoma sp. | reverse complement strand
AGGTCTTTCTCATAGGAATTAGTACAGGAATATGTTTTCGAGTTTGTCTTCCTGGGGAAGGTCAGCATGCTCCTTCGGGCCAATTTTGTAGTGAGGAACCGGACACTTCTGAATGTAAGGCCAGGGGTCGAAGGCTCGTTTACCTAAGTGCAACAGGTAAGACTGAGAGAAAAAGATGGAGTCGATGCCCAGCGTCTCAAGCAGCGTGTCGAACGCACTTTGGGCAAAGCCATGAAACAACTCAACCCGCAGGTTCCCGATTTTATGTTCAAATCGATTCCGTAAGATGCTGAGCGCGTCGTCAAAATCATCGGTCGATAAGTCACGGATGATTCTGGCCGGTGAGTAAAACAGCCGTTCAGTGATCGAATCATCCAGTGTTTGGCAGTAGAGTAGCACGGTGTTGACCGTTGGCTCGTCGATCAGTTCCAGCGCCAGCCGGAGCGAATGGAGGGAGGCCACCCGGAGATCGGTGGGTACCAGTATGGTTTTATGACCTGTCATAGCCTTGAATAACTAAGTGCATAAAAGTCCTGGTATCCAATTAGAGACGGCTAAGAGACAGGTTAGAGATCGATTAGAATGTTATAAACCGTCCATTTTAATCTAATTTTGGCTACGGGAATGGGAGCTTTCAGGTGGTTGTACAATGAAACGCATACTGCTGGTAGAAGATGAAGTCACCGTTGTTGACTTCATCCGACGAGGTCTTACGGAAGAAAACTACCAGGTATCGGTTGCCTTCAACGGCGCAACCGGAACCAAAATGGCGCTGGAATCCCCCTTTGACCTGATTATCTTAGATATTATGCTGCCCGACGTGAATGGTCTGGCGGTGTGTCGGGAACTGCGCAACAATCACCTGCTGACCCCTATTTTGTTCCTGACGGCCTTAGGCACCTCCGAAAACATCGTGGTTGGTTTGAATACCGGAGCCGATGATTACCTGGTGAAGCCCTTTAAATTCATCGAACTCAGTGCGCGGGTCAATGCCCTGCTCAGACGCGCCAACCAGACCGGTGAGCCCGAAGCGCTTCAGTACACGACGCAATACGTGCTGGCTGACTTAATAGTGGATGACACGGCCAAAACAGTAAACCGAAATGGGCAGCCCATCCAACTGACAGCTACGGAGTACCGGCTGCTGCTGGCCCTGATAAAAAACAAAGGCAAGGTGTTGTCCCGAATCGATTTACTGGAAACCGCCTGGGACCTCAACTTCAATACCGGCACCAACGTCGTTGATGTGTACGTCAACTATCTGCGAAGGAAATTAGACTCGGGTACGTCCACCAAATTAATCCACACCGTAGTGGGTATGGGCTATGTACTGAAAGAGACATGAACACCCGCATCCGAATCGCATTGTTGATGGTCGTCTACAGCCTGACCATCCTGACGCTGCTTGGCGTCGGCGTTTATGTGTTTCAGAATGATTATTCGTACGTAGATTTTTACAAGCGACTCGAAACCAGGGCGTCTATTGCCGCCCGCTATCACTTTAAGCTCGATACGCTGAACGCGAAGAGTTTAAAACTCATCCGGGAAAAGCACCTCGAAAGGCTCGATCAGGAGAAAGAGTACATCCTTGATGTCAGTGGGCAGGTGTCTGCCCGCCAGTTGGCCCAGTCCCACCAGCTACCCCTTCCTCTCCTTAAAGCCATCCTACAAGAAGGCCGGTCCACCGCCAAGAATGGATCAACCCTCTATGCTGGCCTGCGGGTCAACGTAGGCCCCAAACGCTACGTGGTGGTGGTATCGGCTAATAACTACTATAGCAATCATCACCTTGCCTTCCTGAGGAATATAATCGGCCTGGGTATCCTTTTCTCGTCGGTTATTACCATTTACCTGTCATTTTATTTTTCAAAGCATATCTTCGATCCAATTCGGCGAATCACCAATCAGGTAAAACGAATCAGTACGGAAAACATCAATCTGCGGCTGGAAGAAGGTGAGTACAGGAACGAGATTAGCGAGTTAAGTTCTACGTTCAATGATTTGCTCAACCGCATCGAAACGGCGCTGGAGGTTCAAAAGAACTTTATCAGCAATGCTTCGCACGAGCTGGCCACACCCTTAACATCGATCATCGGCGAAGCCGATGTGACATTGAGGAAAGAGCGGAGTGTGGTCGAGTACCAGCAGGCGCTCCAAACAATTTTAACGCAAGCTGAGCGGCTCAATGAGATAACGCAGTCGCTGTTATCGCTGGCGCAAATCGGCTTCCGGGGTAAGAAGCTGGTTTTGGAAGTGATTCGGACCGATGAGTTGATCTGGGAGGCCAAGGCCATCATTGACAAGCTCAATCCGGAGAATAAAATCCAGGTTGAGCTAAGTCTCCTCCCGGAAGACCCCAGGAAACTTAAAGTAAAAGGCAACCGGCAACTGCTTATGCTTGCGCTGGTCAACCTGCTGGGCAACGCTTGTAAGTATTCGGACAATAAGCCTGTTTCGATCCACATTGGCGTAGGTGACCAGCAGGTAATTATCGCCATTCTGGACCAGGGAGTAGGGATCCCGGAAGCAGAAATCAAATTCATCTATGACCCCTTCTTCCGCGCCTCCAATACCCATCGCTTCGAGGGCTACGGCATTGGTCTGCCGCTGGCCAGGAACATCATTATCCTGCATAACGGGTTACTCACGGTGTCGTCTAAGGTTAACGTTGGCACCACAGTGCAGGTGAGATTACCGTCATTAGCTTAAACCAGAACCAAGTGATTGATTTACGTTGAAATTGAAACATAAATCGCTTTTCTGATCGATGGCGCCGGAGCTTTGCTAACCGTGTGTTTTCTAGTTGGCCTCCTGTGTATCTCGTCAGCTGAAAGTGGACAGAAGCGGCCGGGCAGGCGTTCGGGTGTAAGAAGGGGTTGGTAAATCAATAAGCAATGCACCGCCTGGGGTATTTGGGTCAAACAACCTTATTGGCCAAAATTTCTAAATGGGCCCAATCCACGAGCGATCAAATATCATCTTCATTGATCCTCACTACATCTCCCTGCCCGTACCCCATGATCATAAACAGGTGGACCGCGAATTAGATAACTTTCCAATCGCACTCTGGCAGGGCATTACGACGCTCTACCTGCGTAAAGTCTAGCCAGCCCGACGGTGATGCCCTGTGTGGATAGGGGAGGGATTCGGAAATGATTATCGCGGTAACTAATCTGCTTGACGAACTCTTCACGTGCAACACGCCGTTGATGGACTAACTCTATTAGTCTAGCTACCCCGATGAACCTTATCCGAATGCTTGTTTTCATGAGGCTTGTTCTGCTGGCTTGTCTGCTCACTGCTTGCCAATACAGCCCTTCCGGCGACACGACGGTGTATCTGGTGCGCCATGCCAAAAAGGACCTCACTGACCCCTCAGCCAGCAACCCTGCCCTCACCCCTGCGGGTATAAGGCGGGCCGAACACCTGGCCCAAAAACTCCAGTCCGTCCGCTTCGATGCGATCTACAGCACCGCCTATGAGCGAACTCAGCATACGGTCAAACCGCTGGCCACCCGCCAACAAACGCCCGTCACGATCTATGAAGGGCATGATTATCCGGGAATCCAACAGCTTATAACCATCAATAAGGGCAATACCATTTTAATCTGTGGGCATAGCGACAACCTGCTGCCCATCATCAGGAATGCGGGGGCCCAACCGCCTTTGGATAGTATCGGCAACACCGAATACGGCCACCTGTTTAAACTGACCATCCACCCTGATGGCCGGGCACAGGCCACGGAGGAGAACTTTAACTGAGTGAAGAAGCCCTAACTGTATCTTTGTTTTCTCCATCAAGTGAGACAGTTAGTTAGGTAAAACGACTTGACGTTGTCGAGTCGTTTTTTGTTGCTCTAAATTGACCTATCCTCACCTAATTCACTATTCAAACGCAAGACACTTCCTTTATTTTCCTTAAACCCCCGCACATTAGATGCGGATAATTCATGTGGGTGCTGACCCCAGGGTCAGGTGGAGCTAGTTCGTATTGTTCATGCTGATGAGTGAAAGGGCAGTAAAGGGAGTAGTGGTCAGATGAGGTCTTACTACGTGCCTGCCTACCTGCCAAGGGCACCTTCTATTCACCCAGTCAGCCAAGGGCGTGCTCTGTGCTGTTGACGAACCAACTTCCTTTTGAAGGAAAAGGATCGTTACAGCAAACAGTAGGTTCAGCTTGGAGCGACCAACAGCCACTCAAATATAAATAACGTTGCCTTACTTTGTTGTAACTCCCTAAACCCTGCTTGCCGGCCAGGGGTTGACTTCCTAAAACATACCAATGCTCCCATGTCCGTCGAAAAACTAGTGCCCCTTCAACCCAATCCGCAGACCCCGCCCTCATCGATTAAACCAGTAAGACCCAAGCGACCCCGAATAAAAAGAGGAAATTGAGGGCTTCCCAAATAGGCACCCCGCTAGCCCTTCTTCGTACCGCCACCGAGCGTGGGGTAGGGTCTATTTTATTCAAACCCCTGATTGGTTGAAATGGGAAGAATAAATGGGTAATCCGTGATAACGTACCTTAGCCTGTTAAGTAAGCGCAACAGGCTGAACGCGACTAATTATAGCGATTGCTATTATAAAATACTTTAATGGTTTTCAAAATGATGTGCTCATCCGCTTTAACGCCTGTCCCGTCTTGCTGATCCAGATCGACCATAGACCTGATGGCTTCGAATTTACGCGTGGTTATGGTTTCGTAACCCATTCCCCAACCACCAAACAAGCGCTGAGCAATTGGCCGATTCAGCACCTGATGAACGTCGACATGGCGCTGGTCCTGTTCAATCCGTTTAGATAATGATTCGACCGCTGCTTTTGGGCCTTCTAAGACCTGAATGATACTGCCCCGCACGTAGAGTAACACACCCGTAATGCCCATACTGGCGTTATTCTGATGACTTTTCTCCAGAATAGCCCTTAAATCGTTTTCATCAAAGGCCTCAACGGAGCGGCTAAAATAAACAATACATTGTTCCATAGGCGGCCAAAGGTGCTAAGAAGGAGCACTACCCGTCAAGTCAGTTTTCGTTATCTGCTTACTAAATTCTGTCTTATCATCGACCGGTATGATAAGCTGGGTAATAAAACAGATGTGGCAGGCCCATTGACAGTATGCTGAGCCAATCCCGTAGATTTTCCGAACAAATTGGGCAATCTATCTTGAGAAAAGACAGTAAACGTTATAAGGCGTTACGCTTAGATTGAGTAATGATGTATTGTGAATGATGAGACCTGAAAAGCCCGTGAAGGGCCAGTGTCATAAAGGGATACTATTAAAAAACAAGTTACGGGGGCAATACCACTTATTCAGGGTTAAAATAGCCGAATAGTAGCGAATCAACCTTTAAACAACAGCTTAGAAAAAGATTAGAATTGCAACGCTTACCAGAAAAAGCAAGCAGTAGCGTGTTTGATCAGCAGATACCGATTTGGCAAATTATCTGATCTCGGCTTATATGGCCACCATGCTACGAAAAAATTCTCATTCTCGAAGACGACCAGCGCATTGCCCAGAACATTAGCTTAGGTCTTCAGAATCAAGGATACCAAACCGAACTAGCCAATGACGGACTAGACGGGCAACATAAGACGCTTCCTGAAGACATTGACCTGGTTATTTTAGACATCAATCTGCCGAGCCTGAATGGACTCGAGGTGGGCCGCTTTTTGCGTCAGACAAAACCCCACCTGCCTATCATTATGCTCACGGCGCTGGGTGAAATAGAAAATAAAGTGGCGGGGCTCAACCTTGGATAGGTTTTATGCCTGATTGTGACTACGCAAATAAGTGATCTGCTTTAGGTCCTAACAGAGTAACCGGCTTTTTAAGGTTTTTCTAATCGGTCGCCGGCAGGGAGTGTGCTCACAATGCTGATATTTACCCTTGGTGTGGAAGTCCGTTAATGTTTTGATCATCATGTTTCATAGTTGGAAGTTCCTGTTTTGGTAATTGTTCATCAGGCAGGACGCGTATTGATAGCCATTTGTCACTGACAGATGGCTATTTTGTTGCTCAAACCGTTGTCTTAGTGAGTTATTTAATACGATTACCCTGGTGCTGGCATTATCTGGAGATTTCATTTATGCTGACCGTGCTGCTAAGAAGCGAGTCTATGCCAGTTGTAACAACTGCGCATGTTAAGAGGACACGCTCGGCAGCAGGCAGTACCAGCAATAAAGCGTCCGGGGCTGGCAGACGCGAAGCTGGGGACGCCATTATAAGTAAAAGGGGAATTACATACTATGTAACTCCCTCTTTTTGTGTCCCAGAAATTTACAATGCTGGACAGTGTTGTATAACTCAGATTATGCAAAGAGATAAAATAAGAACCAGACTAAGTTTAAGACACGAACAATCTTGACTTTTTACGACTCACTAACCTGGAGATTTAGGGTAAAAATACAAACAGTCCCTAATGGCTAAGTGCATAAATACCTAAATAAACAAGGGCACCGGCCACGTATCCGACCAAAGCCAGTCCGCTAATCCGTCGTAAATACCAGCCAAATTCTAGCTTCTCCATGCCCATGACGGCTACCCCAGCTGCTGAACCGATGACCAGCAGGCTCCCGCCTGTTCCAGCCGCGTAGGCCAGAAATTCCCATAACTTGGCATCAATCGGATAAGAATTCAGATCATACATGCCCATCATGGCGGCGACAATCGGTACATTATCAACAACGGCAGAAGCGACGCCAATTAATAGCACAATGAGATCTAAATCACCAACGTGCTCATTGAGCCAACCAGCGACATTGGTTAAGGTGCCGATTGATTCCAGCGCTCCTACCGCTAGTAAAATGCCTATAAAGAACAAAATGCTGGGAACATCTACTTTGCTCAACGCGTAGGCAGCCGTGTAGCGCTTCCGATCCTGTTCATCTTTATCGGCATGAATGATCTCCGACACTCCCCAGACCATACCCAAAGCCAATAGCATGGGCATGTAAGGGGGCAGGTGAGTGAGCGTTTTAAGGATGGGCACCATCACAATAGCAGTTAACCCACTGGCAAACATGATTCGTCGATCCCGTCGCTGAATAGGGGTAACATAGGGTCGACTAACGCCCTTACCCTTTGACGAATGAATTGATTGGGAAGGTTTGATAGAAAAGTTAAGCCATAGTAAGGGGGCTAGTAAACAAACCAGGCTGGGTAAAAACAAATGGCTGATGATATTAATGGTAGAAACCTGCCCACCTATCCAAAGCATGGTTGTTGTCACATCCCCAGTTGGTGACCAGGCTCCTCCTGCGTTAGCCGCAATAATAATCATGCCCGCCATTAACCGCCGTTGTTCTGGATCATGTACCAGTTTTCGGGTTACGGAAACCATCACAATGGCTGATGCTAAATTATCTAGCAAGGCAGATAAGATGAATGTTAGCCCGCTGATGATCCACAACAACACGCGAGGGTTTCGAGTAGCAATCCGATCAGTAATGATGGTAAAACCATCATGAATGTCGATTAGCTCGACAATGGTCATAGCGCCTAACAGAAAGAACAGTATCTGCGCAATCTGGATTAGATGATGGCTGAGTTGTTCCAGAACGGGTTCTGGACTTGTAGCCCAAACAATATAGATGATCCAGCAAAGTACACCCGTAATCAGGGCAGTGGCTGTTTTGTTAAAGCGGATTGGATGTTCAAGCGTAATTAAGAGATAGCCTAGAACAAAAATGATTGTTATTACGGTAACCATGTTTACTGTAAGCCAGACGAAGCAAGGTCAGTTCCTGAGCTAGATTAGATATTCCTTAGATTCATTCATGAGAATTTGTTCTGCAAACTACCCTACGTAAAGTGATGGAGCGGTAAGCACAGCCGTCTTGTTGGTTAACTGCCAGTTAACCAACAAGCGCTTCGATTGGCTGGACACACTTGTTGGCTTGCTTATTGAATTGAGTAGTAGCCAGGCTTTACCCCTAAAAAACTCCCTGCGAGTCAGTTTGCGTCGGGTCAAAACGGCTAATGGCTGTCCCCAACGACAGTACGCGAAGACAAAACTTCTCCAGCGCGTTAATCACTGCCCTTTACTGGCATGATAACCGGTCGCGATAAATTCCTTTTTAAACCTGATTGGATGGGGGTCTTTATATCGGTGGTAACCGGCCTTTTCTAAGAATGGATAAAAATTCATTTGAAGAGAATGCTGGATGAATTCAACTAACGAGCCCTGTAGCGGGTATGGATCGGGCGGGGCCTGGATGGGTTGGTACAAGACAGCCCCCATCCAAGCGGACAGGGGCTGTGATTCACATTATCCAAACTAAATCCACTGCAACTTTACTCCGCTCAATTTTCCGCTAACGACGCGATCAAACGGAAGCCTCCGTTGAAAACCCGGCAGTCCCCCAAGCAGTCCCCCAAAGGGAACTATACGTTTAATGATAAATCCACACCAGACCATTATTCCTCAACGCTCCCGCTCACAAGCGCTACCGAAGCGGCAGGATGGCCTGGGCCCGGTACGGCACCAGGTCAACAGCCGGGTACGGTCGGCTGGTGAAAGCAACCGTAAAAATTTGCGCAACTCTTTGCGGAACAGGTTGCGGTCAAAGCCAACCTTACTCAGTATGCACTGACTGTATTCTAACCATGACATGGCTTCCATACGTTTATGACGGATCAAATCTCGGAACAATTCGGTTGATACCCCGCCCCCGCTGGCTTAGAAATTGATTAGAAAACAGGCCGTTACTGGCCGTTGTACTACCTGATTGTCAGCTCGCCTAGCCGATACTCAGTCCAGTCGACTGTGACTACGATGCCCCGGCTCGTAGATGAGCCGTAAAAAGGAACTGAGCCGTTCGGTCCGCTTGTCGACAGGTATACCGGTTACAATACCCACCAGCAGGTTGTCGGTAATACTGACGCGCAGCTGCGGTCGGGCAATCACGCTTAATTGCCGACCCGTCCGCTCTTTATTGACTTCTACACCAACAAAGTTGCGGCTACCCGGAATCATGTAGTGCAGGCTGGTATTGATCTGAAGGTTTGTTTTGCGGCCTGTCTCCCGAAAGGACTGCTTAACCTGAGGGCCCAGGTAGAGCAGCGTATGCAGCCGGTCACCCCAGCGTTTGGCGGCAATCAGAAAGGGGTTGAATTTATTGCCTTGCAGCAAGGGCTCCCGGGAGCCACCCAAACGCAGTTCATGGATATAGCCAAGGGCCAGGGTTGTCTGATGCTGCTGGGAAACAAAAAATGACCATTGCAGGGCGGCCTTAAGGCTTTCAAGCTGATTGGCGGGTCGGGGGCCACCCGCTTCATTGCGGGTGTAGAACGAAAAGGGCAGTTCGACCTCCATGCCAATCCGGTCAGCGGGTGCCCACTCGTATTCGACCAGCGCCTGGTAGGTGTCATAACGCAGGTTATCCGTAAG
>DATHAW010000395.1:0-5692 GCA_035296465.1 Spirosoma sp. | reverse complement strand
TTTCATTAGCCATTAAGCGGCCAATCACCCAGCGCTTGTTCCCTGGCTGGGCTATGGGCTATGAAGCGATAACTCATCGTCAATTAGACGAAGTGCAGCGTCTTGTCAATTTAGAGATTTCCAATGGGTCAATCTTGACGGCTGAGCATCCTATTTTACGAACCCTGCAGGTGTTCTACGAAGGAAATCGCTACAACTAATGCTTTCTCACGGCGAAGTGAATAAGAAATGGCTTAGGCGTCTGAGATACGTCAAATCTAATATGTCCTGTATGCAATCATCAACAGCAGGAAATTATGCCTACCAATGCTTGCCAGTACTTTTACGAATATACTAGTTGTCAATCTTTACTTAGACCTACGCTAGGGGATTGCTGCATATACTGTTCATACGGATCAGTTAAATGCCCGCCTATACAGCAACAAAAATCGTGTTGCTCATAAACTTTCATCCCTATCGGTACCATTCAATAGATTATTTGGCAAAGCAGGCTTATAATGGAATATTAATTATCTATTTTTCATTTTTGTATTTTCTATATCTTGTTCTGTACAATTAGGAAGGGTTCTGCGCCGCAGCGGCGTACCGTCGGCGTACCGGTCGCAGCGGTGACAATGCATAAAAGAACTGATCACTACTTATATGGTGAGCGTAACGAACTCCATGCTTTTATATGGCTTATCTTTTACTGGTGGTAGTAGTTCTGATTTTAATTCTGGCAATTGCTCGTGTTGTGGTCCGTCGATGGCTGGACGAGGATTAGCCATAAAAAGGCCCAGTATGGCTCTGAGCCGCTGGCTCCGGCACGGCTCCGCTGCGGAGCGATAGCGGCCGCGCGGTTGATTTCTTTCCCATTACCAGATTTTGTATTCGCGGAGTTTATCAACGACATAACCAATACTACCTAGCGCCTCACGCTGGGGCTTTCCATAGATGAACTGAGTAAGTTCTATGGATTCGGGGTTACTATCTCTTTGCCGATCATAGCAGCTGATGTAGAGTCCATACCGATCCATTATCGGCTTTCCCCCTTTAGAGCTGGTAGAGGCAAAGAAATCAACGTGAATGCCCGCCTGCTGTTGGTTAATGCTTATTGGCTCTATTTTGACAATTCGCATTGAACTCTCGAGCGCTGCGCCTGCATCTAAAAAAAGCAGCGCCATTATAATGGTGCTTGCCTGGATTTCAGATAGTGTTTTTTGTTCCATTTTAGCCCTTTCACCTCTTTTACTCTACACGCTGTAAAGGGGGCCCATTTAAAGTGTGTAAAGGAGGAATAACAATTTCATAGTCAGTAGGCCAACTTTATACGTTTGCAGTATCAAATTTAATTTAGTCAAATCCTTTATGCTTAAGTTAATGGCTAAATAACCCGCCGTTTTCGTTTTAGCTGGATTAGGTGAAATCAGCGGGGGGTTATCTGGTGTGGTTTTGGGCAAAGCCAACCGAGTGCTTCACCGCTAAGTGCAGCACTCGGTTGGCTTATGCTTTTTAGAATTTACTCGGGCCTGGCAGCAATAGTGGCGGCTATTGTTAGCCTATAGCGAAGAGTCAGCACCTCGCAAAGTCGCCAAGTTAACTACAACTACCTAGGCTCCTGGAAAGCAACGAAAAAGCAAAACCAAAGATTAGAAAGAGTGCCGGAAGTGTTAATCGCTACGCCCAAATAATAAGGGATTTAGAACAGATGCTTGATTATACTCTGAGTAAGACTGCTGTTTAGTATTATAATGCCTTCCCTAGTTAAAAAGCCGACCCGATTTTCGGAGCGGCTTTTTCGGTCCAGTTAAGTGTAAAAAACCGGTGACGATACATCACAAAAAAGAGATAGTCTAAAAGACAACCCTTTTCTCAATCGTCATTTAACTTAGTCTTCAAAAAGCCCCGATCTGTCTTTAAGCGGCTTCAGCAACTTCGGTCTGATATGAGCTAAAGTACCAGTACGGTTAATACGTGGTTTTGCTCTTCATATGCCACTGTAATTAGTAGTCGCTAAACCAGATCAGGGTCTAATATCGCCCCGAATCTCACCACCCGGATAAGCCGGCGTATGCAGGTTGGCATAATAGAACCCGTTGAGCAGACTATCCACCCGGCCTGCCGTAGTCAGCGTAGCTGTTCCGATGATGGGCGAGGCTAGACTGGCGAATGGAATTTCGACGGGTCCATTTCCAGTCGTACTGTTATTGATGCGGTGCAGGTGGCCAGCGGATGGGGTTAAGCCCGAGTAAGTGACCGTATAGCTCAGTACCCGGGTAGTAGGGTCAATTACGCCGGTAAAGTTGCCCGTGGCCATCGATGGGGTGGCTGGACGCTCAGCTGCCCCGGAAAGCGTAGCGGTCAACCTAACGGGAGCGTTCACCCGGATGTTACCCCGGAGTTCGCCACCTGGGTTTGCCGCAGTATGCAGATTGGCGTAATAGAAACCATTGATCAGGCTATCCACCCGGCCCACCGATGCCAGCGTGACAACCCCCGTAATGGGTGATCCCAGACTGGTAAATGGCACTTCTACCGGGCCAACACCCGTAGGCGAATTCGGCGTAACGCGGTGTAGGTGGCCGGCCACCGGTGTTATACCCGAATACGTGACGGTGTAGCTTAATACCCGTGTGGCCCGGTCTAACACGCCGGTGAATGCCCCCGTGCCGGCAGAGGCAACTGGCGTGGGTCTTTCGGCGGCTCCGCTTAGGGTGGCTACTAGTTGTATTGGCGTATTCAGTGGGGAGGGGTGGTCATTACAGCTAATCAGGATAGCGCTACTTACTGCCAGCATGGCCAGCGAGAAAAAATAGGTAATTTTGTTCATAAGGCGTACAAAAGAATTAGTTAAAATATACTAAGTATTAGGGGGTGGAACATGTCGTTTCACCAAAAGGTTTACCCCTAATTAGGAGCTATAGTCAACCCCGTTGCGTCGGTTAGTTTATTAGTCTACTGTGCAAAACGGGGCCACCGGCTTCGTTCGTTTCCCCGCCATTCTGTTGCCTATCGTATTGGTCAGCCTCCGTACGGTGTTGGTGCCGTATCTGCCCGATGACTCTTTACCGAGAGAGGTGGTACAATTTGCTGGTGACCCCGTTGTAAGCCTGTTAATCTCGGTACTGGCTGCCATTTTCACCGTATGAAGGCCCGCCTACTACCCGAAATTATTACGACTCATTGCCATGCTTGCCTAACTGCACTCCGCGACGGATGGCGGCTAGCAGGGCGTCTTTCGTGCGGGTGCTAATCTGCTTGCGCTCGTGCTGGGCGAAAGCAGCCAACAGGTGAATCATCAATTCATCGGCGTGTGGATTGTCCACGGCCTTAAACTGCACCCTGCTTTCCATCAGGTTGGCAATGAACGCGACGTTGCGGCCTAATCGGTCGAGCTTAGTAATGATGAGCGTGGCTCTCTTCTTCCTGCATTGGTCGAGTGCGGCCAATAACTGTGGGCGTTTGTTTTTCTTCCCGCTCTCGATTTCAGTGTAATGGGTCGTGACCTGGTAACTCTCCCGCTCCGCGAACAGGCGCACAGCCTCTTCTTGGGCTTCCAGGCCAAAGCCGCTTTTGCCCTGCTGGTCGGTGGAAACCCGATAATAGGCGATGGCGGTCTTCATGGGTATATCGCTCATAAGCTGTATCTTCGTGTTCAGCGCTTCATTTATAGGCACTCCGTTATATTCCTTATGAAATCTTCTGTTTCAGTCGTTGGCTTAACGGCTGCTTTGGCATCGTCTCTCTGCTGCGTGGCTCCGGCTTTGGCAGTGATTGCCGGAAGCAGTAGCGCGGCAGCTTCTTTCGGCTGGCTGTCACCGTTCCGGCCTTACATGATCGGGTTGACAATCATTTCGCTGGCCTTTGCCTGGTATCAACAACTACGCCCCCGGCGGGTCGATGCTTGTGGGTGTGAACCACAAAACAAACCGTTTATGCAGACAAAAACATTCTTGGGCATTACTTCGCTGATAGCTTTGCTGCTACTGACCTATCCAAGCGTTTCGGGCTTCGCTTCCCAGCAAACACCATCGGGACAACAGCCGGTGGCATCGGCCCAGAAAATCGCTTACGTCACCATTAAAGGCATGACCTGTAGCAGCTGCGAACAGCACGTAAAACAGGAAGTCAGCAAAATAAAAGGCGTGGGTGAGGTGGCGGTTTCCTATGCAAAAGGAAATGCCATCGTGAAGTATGACGACAAAAAAACGTCCCTCGCGGAAATCAAAAAGGCCGTAAATGCGACCGGCTATAAGGCTACTGAGGCGAAAACTTTGTAAATGATGGCCGTGATTACCGAAGCCGATATTACATGCCCAAATTGTGGACACCAGGCAGCGGAGAACATGCCTACGGATGTTTGCATGTACTTCTACGAATGTACCAACTGCCATGCGTTACTAAAGCCTTTATCAGGTGATTGCTGCGTCTTCTGCTCCTATAGCCCGGTGAAATGTTCTCCTCTGCAATCAGCGGGAAGCTGTTGTGCATAATCAATTTCTGCGCTGATTCTGTAGATGGGCGCTTGTTTTGCTCATTTTGTTCACATGCATACGGTCGTTTACATGTGAACAAAATATGATAAATAAATCATTTAATGTATATCCAAGCTTTAACAGGTGTAAAGAGTGAATACCGTTTTTCTTCCCTTTACCCATCATTGACGCTATTTATGACTACCGGTTGCATGTAGTTAGGTCCTACCTTTGCCGAGATGAAACTGGTGCAGCTCCTGTTGGCTCTTTATGTAGTGATGCTTTCGGCATTACCCTGTGAAGCCCTATGCCGGGATGAAGCAACACCACGTAGTGCGAACACCCCAGCACCAGCTACCGAGGATTGCTCCGATGAGGAAGGGTGTTCGCCCTTTTGCCTCTGTGCCACCTGCCCTGGTTTCAATGTGCCTAAACCCCCGCAATTAGCCCGGATGTCCGTGCCGGATATCATTATTCTGGTGTCTGTAAGGCCCTTTTACCAGGCTCCTCACGCCTTCAACGTACTGGGTCGCATCTGGCAACCCCCGCGTTTAAATTAGCTGTTTTTGCGTTGGCCCCTGGTCTCTCTGACCGGCTGGGTGGCTATTGGCTAACTTAATCCCCTTCATTAGATGAAATTCTTTATTGTGTCGCTCGGGCTGACACTCTCCACGATTGCCGTGGCCTGGGGGCAAACTGCCCTGCAGGTGACGATTCAGGATGCCGCGACGGGTCGACCGTTGATTGGTGCCACTGCTTTGCTGAATCCTGGCCGGATCGGGGCCGCTGCGGACACGTCCGGGCGGCTGGTGCTGGCGGTACCTACGGCGGGTCGCTTCGCGCTTACCTGCTCCATTGTGGGCTACCAAACCCGAACTGATAGCCTAATGCTGCCGGGGTTAGACTCCCTGACGGTGCAGCTCACCCCGGAAGGGGAGGAACTCGAAGAAGTGGTCGTCACATCTACCCGCAGCAACCGGAGCATTGACGACATTCCCACCCGGATCGAAGTCATTATTGGTGAAGAACTGGAAGAGAAGGCCAACATGCGGCCCGGCGATATCAGGATGCAGCTCAATGAAAGTACCGGCATTCAGGTACAACAAACCTCCCCCGTGTCGGCTAATGCCAACATTCGCATTCAGGGTTTGGATGGCCGCTACACGCAAATCTTGCAGGATGGCTTGCCACTTTATTCCGGCTTTGCGGCTGGCCTGAGCATCCTGCAAATTCCTCCC
>DATHAW010000394.1:0-2164 GCA_035296465.1 Spirosoma sp. | reverse complement strand
TAGAGAAGAATTGCTATGAATGGACCCGGTTCGAGAGGAAGAATGACATCCTGATCACACCCGTCAACACGCTTGCTGACCTCGAAACTGACCCACACCTGGTAGCCCGGCAGACGGTCGTAACGCAGAAACATTTGGTGGCAGGACCATTTCGAATTATTAGTGTTCGCTTAAAGTTTTCGGGTACACCCACCCGGTCCTTGCCATCGCTGTGGGAGGATGCCCAGGACGTACAAGGCTAACGGCCATCAGCTTTCCCCAGACCATTGGGCCACAAGCTGATTGACCTGACGAAGCCTGAATCGCCTGCCCTGGTTATTCCAGTAGCTACTAGGTGTTCGCTTAAATTCGTGTGAACCAAATTCCGCTATCCATAACCAGGAGACATGCAGACCCGCCTTTGGTTGATATAATGGGGTTTTTACTACGGCATGGAGGATTTACCATAACCTTACCCGATTGGTAACCGTTTACTACCCATACTAACGAACCAACGGTATGAAACGCAGCCTATTTTTCACCACCCTGTTGAGTGCTGGTCTGGCAGTCGGTTCGCTGGCTCAATCTGGTCAGGCACCCACAATACAACAGTCGACATCAACAGCAGTAACCCCGTCCACGAATCAGCCGAAACCGAAAATCAAAAAACAGAACCGACGTCAGCGTACAGAAATGGAACGTGGCCTGGATACTACGTTGCCAAAAGATCGCCAGCAACAAAGGCTGCGTCCTGACTCGTTGCGCCGGGGTGGAGCTACTAAAGTCGATACGGTACGGTAGCTCGATAATATCAGCAGGTTATAAACCAATGTCCGCTCATGCTTTCTCCTGTTTGCGGGCTTCGCGTTTCGCTTTTCGCTCTTTCTTTCGTTCTTCCCGCTTTTCCTGCCGTTCCGCTTTTCGCTCGGCCCGTTTGGCCTTAAAGTCGTCTTTAAAATTCTTTACCGCATCCTGTAGCGTAATGGTATTGTCGAATTCGCCCCGGAAGGCTTCAATGTAGGCATTGCGCAGCACACCTAACAAGGTGGGCCAAAAGCCCGTGTCAATATCCTCGACCGTACCACTGAGTGGAATGCGGGTAGCTACCTGATCTTTTTTCTGGTTTTTCAATACGGCTGTTCCTGCCTGGGCCAGCAACTCGGTAAAGAATTTGCCCACCGTACGGCCCTCATGTTCGTTGACTTTGAAGATTTTCATCTCCTTTGTCAGGGGCTTGAGGTAGCCATTCAGCTTCCCATTGAGCATAGCCATTTCGCTGAATACGCTCATTGTGCCGCGCTCGAAGTCGATGTTGGCATACTCGCGGGCCAGCGGATTGAGTTTCACCAGCTGCAGATCCGTAAAGCGCAGGTTGTAGTCAAAATCGGGCATCTCTTTCAGCAGGTTCATGTTGGCCGAGAAATCCATCCGGCCACCATAGCCCGGTACGTCGCCCGACGCCACAACGGGGGAGGGCAGTTTCTTCGCCTGGTCTTCTACGTTGCGGATGTTGCGAATCTCGGCGTTGAACCGTTGCAGGGATAAATCTGACTTGGGTTGAGTGATCAGACTAGTCATATTCACCTTGCCATTGATAACCGAGAAACGGTTGATACTGATGGGCAGGAGTTTCTTAATGTATTCAGTCCAGTCCACTTCCGTACCCGTTTGGCTGGATGCTTCGTCATCACTGAAGGCGAAGTTGAGTTCAGGTTCATACGTCTCTACCTCGCTAACCAGTTTGCCCTTGAACAGCGATTCCCATTCGACGGACAAGTCTGTTTTAGGCATGTATAAGAACGGCTTTTTAATGTTGCCCTTGACTTTGCGGATGCGCAGATCATCGATCTGATACGCGCCACGTATCAGTTGAATGTCAATATCTTCGACGTGGCCCGTGTAGCTGCCCATATCGGCCAGGGTTTTGTTTACGTAGCGAAGCACGAAATATGGCAGCAGCAGCCGGGCAACAACCAGCAGCACAACCAGAGCTATCAAAATTTTTGTAGTGCGTTTCAAGGCATTAGTGCATTGGTGTATCGCACTGATAACGTAAAAGAGCCGGTAGGAGTTGGGTAAGATAAGGCAACAGGTCCGTTAGTCCTTCTTCGGAGCAAACCGTTGTCCGTCGAGGGTGGTGTATTTGAAATCGGTTGACCCATCGAAACGGACGTTGTCGAAACGG
>DATHAW010000393.1:0-4069 GCA_035296465.1 Spirosoma sp. | reverse complement strand
CTCCTCGGTGAGCCGGACACCCTGGTATTTTTTATAGTGTATGAGCTGTTTATCAGCCAGTTTACGCAACATATCCGTTACCGATGCGGCTTTGGTGGCCGTCATTTCAGCCAGCGCATTCGTGCTTACTTCTCCAGCCTGTCGGGTGGCGAGGTAATAAATCGTTTTCAGATAATTTTCTTCAGTGAACGATTGCATAGAATACGGCGGCTTACCTGAAACAGCTAAACCGGCTATAACAGTTTGCCCGCAAAGGTAGTTTTTATGTTAAACTTTCTAAAAATTTAGACTGGCCTAAATTTTTATTTCAACAATACCTATATTTGTCTCGTTAACGGGTATAGTCATTACGTGATGAGGTCCCCTACCCGATTGACTTCATCGTGGAATCTAATCTGATAATTGGGGTCATGTTTTCTTAATGGAAGTGACGAATACATCAACGAAGGGCTGGCGACAGAGTGCTGCAGCCAACTCGCTGGCCGAGGTAAATGCCTCCGTGCGGGTGCCCAAAAACGCTGGTTTTTTCAAAACCCTGATGGCCTACGTTGGCCCCGGACTGATGGTGGCCGTTGGCTACATGGACCCCGGCAACTGGGCCACCGATATTGCGGGTGGGGCTCAATTTGGCTACCGCCTGCTGTCGGTGGTGCTGATCTCGAATCTTTTCGCTATGCTGCTGCAGCATCTGGCCCTCAAGCTCGGCATCGCCACCGGCCGCGACCTGGCCCAGGCCTGCCGCGATCACTTCAGCCGCCCGGTCGCAATTGTCCTGTGGCTGCTGGCTGAGATTGCCATTGCCGCTACCGATCTAGCCGAAGTAATCGGCTCCGCCATTGCCCTTAACCTTCTGTTTGGCTTGCCGCTGACAGTTGGCATTCTCATAACAGCGTTAGACGTCCTGTTGCTTCTGTACCTGCAAAACAAGGGATTTCAAATTCTGGAACGCATTGTGGCCAGCCTGATTTTCCTGATTGTTGTTTGTTTTGGCTATGAACTGCTGGTGTCCCGGCCCGACGTAGCGGACGTGATCGGCGGTCTGCTGCCCCGCGCCGAAATTGTAACAAACCCAGCCATGCTCTACATCGCCATCGGTATTCTGGGAGCTACGGTCATGCCGCACAATCTTTATCTGCACTCCAGCATTGTGCAGACCCGCGACTTTGACCGAAATGATGCAGGGCGCAAATCAGCCATAAAATTTGCCACCATCGACTCCACAGTCTCATTATTTCTGGCATTTTTCATCAATGCCGCCATCCTGGTCCTGTCGGCAGCCGCGTTTCATTTTTCCGGGAATCAGCAGGTGGCCGATATTACTGATGCCTACCGGCTGCTCGATCCAATTCTGGGCGTCAAGCTGGCGGGCATTTTCTTTGCCGTAGCCTTGCTGGCCTCGGGTCAAAACTCAACGCTTACGGGTACGTTGGCGGGCCAGATCGTGATGGAGGGCTTCCTGAATTTGCGCATAAAGCCGTGGCTGCGTCGGCTCATCACCCGCCTGGTTGCCATTGTCCCGGCCCTGATTGTGGCGGTTTTATACGGTGAGAAAGGCACCACCGACTTACTTGTGCTGAGCCAGGTAATTCTGTCGCTGCAGCTTAGTTTCGCTGTGGTGCCGTTGGTCCGCTTCACAAACGACAAATTGAAAATGGGGCGCTTTGTCAACCCCGGCTGGGTACGCATCATGTCGTGGGTGGTAGCCGTGATCATTGGCAGCCTCAACGCCTATTTGCTTTGGGATACATTTACCTGAACCAACCAAAAACGCTGGTTGAGCTCCCCTAGCGGGTTGACATCCAAATCAGGCAAAATGCCTGTCTCAATAACCGCATACTGGACCGGCCAGGAAAGCGCCACCTCAGGGAATAATTCAGGCAATTATGAGTAATCCCAATCAGGCTGCTTTCGCTTAGGCAATCGAGACTACCAGGAATTGCGCTTGCTTTACAGGCTGGGAAGCAGGATCCGTTCAGACGAGTTCTGCCCCTTTTTCACCCGATAGGTAAACTACCAACTTTCGGATGGTTACAGGCTAATCAACTTAAACATCCTTTATATTTACGCCGTTTTACTCCGTTCCCGAACAAGAAGGCGTATGCCTGTTTTATGGAAGATAAGAAGCATGTAGATACCGTAACGGCCGCCGGTCTGCTGGTGGCAATGGGTATCATTTACGGCGACATCGGCACGTCGCCCCTCTATGTGTTAAAGGCCATTATGGGGAAAACGGCCCCCATACAGCCCGAAATGGTGCGCGGAGCGCTTTCCTGTATTTTCTGGACCCTTACGCTGCAAACCACGGTTAAATATGTTATCCTGATTCTGCGGGCCGATAACCGGGGTGAGGGTGGTATTTTTGCTCTTTATGCGCTCGTTCGGCGCCATGCCCGCTGGTTAACGATTCCGGCCATCATTGGTGGTAGCTCACTGCTGGCAGACAGCATCATTACGCCCCCTATCTCGGTCTCGTCAGCGGTGGAAGGCTTACTGATTCTTTACCCGAATATTGAGACGATTCCGATTGTCATTGCCATTCTGTCTGCCTTATTCCTCATCCAATCCTTCGGTACGGGTGTTGTCGGTACCGCTTTCGGGCCTATCATGCTCGTCTGGTTCACCATGCTGGGTGTTCTGGGTATTACCAACATCATCGGCGATCTAAGCATTCTCAGTTCGGTCAATCCTATCTATGCCTACCGATTTTTAACTGAATTTCCCGGTGCCTTCTGGCTGCTTGGCGCGGTATTCCTCTCAACAACAGGAGCCGAAGCGCTTTATTCCGATATGGGACATTGCGGCCGGGGTAACATTAGAATTAGCTGGATTTACGTTAAAACATGCCTGTTACTGAATTACATGGGACAGGGAGCCTATGTAGAGTCGTTGGCGGGGCAGTCACTTGGCGAACGTAATCCATTCTATGAGCTCATGCCCGAATGGTTCCTCATCGTTGGAATTTGCATTGCTACGGCGGCTACGGTCATTGCCAGCCAGGCTATGCTTAGCGGGGCCTTCACGCTCATCAGCGAAGCGATCCGGCTCAACCTATGGCCAAAGGTCAGGTTGCGCTACCCCAGCGTACAGAAAGGGCAATTATACGTACCTAGTATCAACTGGTTATTGTACGCGGGTTGTGTTGCCGTGGTTCTTTACTTTCGGGAATCTACCCGGATGGAAGCGGCTTATGGGCTGGCCATTACGTTAACTATGATGATGAGTACAATTCTGTTTAGTTACTACATGTACTCACATAGATACAATGCGTGGCTGGTCATCTTCTTTTTAATCTTTTACCTAAGCTTAGAAAGCTGTTTTTTAGTGGCTAACCTCGTTAAGTTTCCGGTTGGGGGCTGGGTATCCGTGCTTATAGCCGGTATTATGGCCAGCGTAATGATCATCTGGCTGAAAGCGTTCCAGATTAAGCTACGACTCACTGAATATGTCCGCATCGACCAGTATATTCAGTCCATCAAAGAACTCAGCCGCGACATCAGCATACCTAAGTACGCCACCCACCTGGTATTTATGAGCAATGCGGCCCGGCAGTCCGAAATTGAGTCAAAGATTATCTACTCGATCTTTCAGAAGCGGCCCAAACGGGCCGACATCTACTGGTTCGTGCACGTGGACACCACCGATGACCCTTACACGATGGAGTACAAAGTGAACACGATTGCTGTGGACGACGCTTATAAAGTGACCTTCAAACTCGGTTTCCGGGTGGAGCAGCGCATCAACCTGTTCTTTCGCAAGGTGATTGAGGACATGGTCAAGAACAAAGAGGTTGACATCACCAGCCGGTACGAATCGCTCAGCCGCCAGAACGTTATTGGCGACTTTCGGTTCGTGGTGTTGGAGAAGTTCCTCTCCTTTGAGAACGAACTACCCACCACTGAGCAGTTCATCATGAATATCTACTTCACCGTCAAAGGCTTCACTACGCCCGAAGACCGGTGGTTTGGGCTGGACAGTAGTTCCGTTAAAATAGAGAAGGTTCCACTCGTCATCCGACCGGTAGAAAACGTCAAACTTAAACGAATTGCCACCTAATTAAAGAGCGAAAGAG
>DATHAW010000392.1:0-2130 GCA_035296465.1 Spirosoma sp. | reverse complement strand
GACCCCTCAATGGTTACGTTCGACAGTCCTAGCCGCGAGGTTGGCCAGTCAAGACGGATCAGGACCAACACGCCACTGCAGGCGCTGGTGACACTCAACGACCCGGTCTACATGGAAGCGGCCCAGTCGCTGGCCTACTATATGCAGCAACACGGCCGGTCGCCAGCGAGCCAGATTCAGGCAGGTTTCCGGCGGGTTATGCTTCGCGATCTGTCTCCCAAAAAGCTGGCTGTTCTGACCCGACTGTACCACACGGCAGAACGACACTATCAGCAACAGCCCGACGAAGCCAGGAAACTAATGACACGGGCAGCGGCAACTCCTCAGCAGGCCGCCCTGACCGTAACAGCCAATACGATGCTGAATCTGGACGAAGTGATAACGAAGGAATAAGCATGAACAAACTCCTCAACGAACTCCAACAAGCAGCGGCCGAGCGCGAAACCCGGCGGCATTTTCTGCATACCTGCTCCACAGGCCTGGGCGCCATGGCGCTCAGTTCAGTACTTGGTAGTTGCGGCTTTTTGGGTAAAAATGACGCGCAGAGCAACGCCGTAGGGTCGGCCCTGTCTGCCGATGGTCCGGGCACAACTCCGCACCCGTCCCAATATATACCCAAAGCCAAACGGGTCATTTATATCCACATGGCCGGGTCACCAAGTCAGTTGGAATTGTTCGACTACAAACCCGAACTAGCCAAATCCAATGGTAAAGACTGCCCGCAGGCTTTGCTCGAAGGCAAAAAGTTTGCCTTTATCCGGGGCGTTCCAAAAATGCTGGGTCCGCAGGGAAAGTTTGCGCAGCATGGACAGTCGGGGGCGTGGGTGTCCGACAACCTGCCACACCTCCAGGGCGTTGTCGATGACATAACGTTTCTGAAAGCGATGCACACCGACCAGTTCAATCATGCTCCCGCCCAGTTGCTCATGCACACGGGCAGCGCCCGGCTGGGCCGGCCAAGCATGGGATCGTGGGTAACCTATGGGCTGGGCACAGAAAACGACAACCTGCCGGGCTATATCGTGCTGGCGTCAGGGGGAAAATCGCCCGATGCGGGTAAGTCGGTGTGGGGCAGCGGCTTCCTGCCGTCTGTGTATCAGGGAGTGCAGTGCCGCACGGAAGGCGACCCGGTGCTGTATGCCTCCGACCCCGCCGGGATGAGCCGAGATATGCGCAAAAACACCATCGACGCCATTAGCGAAATCAATCAGCAGCAGTATGACGACGTCAAAGACCCCGAAATCCTGACCCGAATTGCCCAGTATGAATTGGCCTTCCGGATGCAGATGTCGGTGCCTGATGCGATGGATATCAAAAGCGAGCCACAATACATTCTTGATAGCTACGGCGTTGACCCGAACAAAGGATCATTTGCCCGAAACTGTCTCTTGTCGCGCCGGTTGGTGGAGCGGGGTGTCAGGTTCGTGCAACTGTTCGACTGGGGTTGGGATACACACGGTACCAGCAAGGACACATCCGTTGATACAGGGCTACAAATCAAATGCAAGGAATCTGATCAGGCAGTAGCGGCACTTTTGACCGATCTGAAACAACGGGGCTTGTTAGATGATACGCTCGTGGTTTGGGGTGGTGAGTTCGGCCGGACGCCCATGCAGGAAAACCGCGACGGACAGGTGTTGCCATTCTTCGGTCGCGATCACCACCTCGATGCTTTTACAGTCTGGATGGCGGGCGGAGGTGTTAAACGGGGATTTTCTTACGGCGAAACCGACGATATTGGCTACTACGGCGTGAAAGACAAGGTTCACGTGCATGACCTGCAAGCCACCATTCTGCACCTGCTCGGCTTCGACCACGCCAAATTAACGTATCAGTTTCAGGGCCGCCCTTTCCGCTTAACCGATGTAGCAGGCAAGATTGTAAAGCCAATAATTGCCTGAAAGCAATCTGACGATACTTGCGAAGAAAATGATATATCTAACTAATAGTGTTAGCTAGTTATGTAGATTTTGTAACATGTGAAGTATCTCTACCGGGATAAAATCGGGAAGATCATCAAAAACTTTTTTCAAAATTTCAACCTTCATTTTCTCGAATTTCCTTAATTCGATATAGGTATTTTTTAATGCATTTTCTAGATCGTGTCCTTGATAATGTAGATACCAAACA
>DATHAW010000391.1:0-4376 GCA_035296465.1 Spirosoma sp. | reverse complement strand
GCTTGGCAAACCCTTCGTCTATGGGGCCATTCACCGGTTTGAGGGGCAGGTGGCGGTCTTGAACGCTGACCTTGGAGAGGGGCGTCGGGGGCCAACTTATCGGTGCCTGTTTCCCCAGTACCCCAACGACATTGAAATTCCAAACTGCAACGATACAGGCGTGCTGGGCGTGTTGCCGGGCGTTATTGGTACCTATCAGGCCAACGAAGTGATCAAACTCATTACGGGCATTGGTCAGTTGCTGAGTGAACACCTGCTGATGGTTGATCTGCTCGCCATGAGCCAGCAAAAAATAAAAACCAAACGTCGGGCCAATGCCGACGACCTCGCCCGGCAGGGCCTGACATCGTCGGGTATGCGACCTGTAGTAGCCACTTCGGGGCCGCAGAAAATGTCGGCGCAGGAACTGGCCAACCGGCTCGCTGCGGGCGAAGACCTATTCCTGCTCGACGTGCGCGAACGCCCTGAGTACGACCTGTGTCACCTGGAGGGTGCAGTGCTGATCCCGGTGGGCATGATTCCCAACAACCGAAAGCGCATTCCCACCGACCGGCCCGTGGTCGTTTACTGCCACCACGGCATTCGATCGGCTAACGTAGCCGAATACCTATATGCCCAGGGCGGCTTAACGAACCTGTTCAACCTCGAAGGCGGCATCGATGCCTGGGCAAGGAACGTGGAGCCGGAGATGGCCATATATTAACAGGAACCACGGCTGGTCACGGCCTGTTCTTTAGACGCTGGTAGGCATCAATGAGTCAATTGCAGTAGCCTAACCGCGCCATAAACGCCCCCAACGGTGCGTATGACATCTGATCAACTATGTTTGTCAACGTTTTAAAATCAAAATTACACCGCGTCAAAGTCACGCAAGCCGAACTGAACTACGTTGGCAGCATCACCATCGACGAAGACCTGATGGATGCGGCTGGTTTGCTCGAAAATGAACAGGTTCACATTGTTAATAACAACAATGGCGAGCGACTCATTACGTATGTCATCAGGGGTGAGCGCGGTTCGGGCATCATTTGCCTGAATGGAGCCGCTGCCCGTCGGGCGCAGGTCGGCGACATCGTCATCATCATCGCCTACGCCATGATGACGCCCGACGAAGCCCGTACGTACAAACCAACGGTTGTATTTCCAGATGGCAATAATCGGCTGGTACGGGTCTAAGTCAGTCCCGTTCCCAAAGGTTTACAGCCCGTATCATTGAAACTCCGTTACTTTGTGGTGGAGTTTTTATCGCAACACGGCCCAAAAGCCGCGAATCTGCCCGCTGTATTAGATGGGTACCTCTTATGAATCCCAAAAACATTCTCAAATACCTTATTTCGCTGGCCATTGCCGGAGGCCTTCTGTGGTTCACCTTTACCCAAAGCCACCTGGATGCGGGCGACCTATGGGCTAAAATAAAAGGAGCTGATTTCCGCTGGGTGCTGGCATCGGCCGTACTCACGGTTATTGCCCACTGGAGCCGGGCCGAACGCTGGCGTATCCTGCTGGAGCCGGTGGTGCCCCATCGTCCTAGCTCAGTCGACGCCCTGGCCAGCGTACTCATTGGCTATCTGGCCAATCTGGCCCTGCCCCGTGCCGGCGAAGTAGCCCGCTGCGGCACCCTGTATCGTTTATCGGCCGGGTCCGGCACCCCGGTGCCGGTCAACGTCAGTTTCGGAACCGTTGTGGCCGAGCGGCTTTTCGATGTCCTGATGCTGCTGATTTTGCTGGCTGCTACGTTCGTGCTTGAGTTCGACCGCCTAAGCCAGTTTTTCATGGAATTCTTTGGCAACAAGGTGGGTAGTCAGGGAACGGGTTCGGGTGGGTCGGGCGTGTTGCTCTTGCTGGGAGCGGTTGGGCTGGGGTTGGTCGCGCTCGCCTGGTTTTTGTATGGCCGCTACCGCGACGTACTCAGTCAGAACCCGCTCTACCAGAAAGTGATGGGTTTCACAAAGGGCCTGGTGGAAGGGCTGCTGAGCGTTCGCAAACTGCGTCGGCCAGGGGCGTTCATCTTCCATACGCTGCTGATCTGGACCATGTATTACCTGATGTCGTACACCCTGTTTTTTGCCATGCCTGCCACAGCTAGTCTCGGTCCGCTGGCTGGTCTCACCATCCTCGTCGTGGGGGCGCTGGGCATGGCCGCCCCAACTCCGGGGGGTATTGGTTCATTCCACTTACTGGTGGGACAGGTAGCCTTATTATATGGCCTGACGAGCCAGGATGGTCAGGTTCTGGCTACGTTTATCCACGGCGTTTCCACGCTGATGATTATCATTCTGGGCATTTTAAGCCTGCTGGTTGTTCTGCTCCGGCAAAACAAAACTACCGCTGTCAATGACGTAGTGACGGACCCGAACGCAGTTAGGCTGGAACGATAAGAGGTTCTGTTTCTGAAAACAACGCGCCGATGCTATGACCGAATCCAAAATTCTTACGCGTGAAGCGGCCATTCGGCAGGCCAGTCAATGGCGGGCCGAGGGTCAGCAGATCGTGTTCACCAACGGCTGCTTCGACATTGTTCACCTGGGCCATATCGATTACCTCGAAAAAGCCCGTGCCCTCGGCCAGCGGCTGATGCTGGGCCTCAACACCGATGCCTCCGTTAGCGGCATTAAAGGTCCGCTGCGCCCTGTTGTCAATGAATACGCCCGCGCCCGGCTCATGGCTTCACTGGAGTTTGTGGATGCGGTTACGCTTTTTGGCGAACCCACCCCCCTCGAATTAATCGAGGCCCTTCAGCCCGACGTGCTGGTCAAAGGCGATGACTATACGGTAGATACCATCGTTGGGGCAGCGTTTGTGCTGGCACGTGGCGGACGGGTAGAAACCGTGGCGCTGGTGCCGGGTTACTCAACCTCGAAACTCATCGAGCGGATAAAACAGGGCTACTGATACAGCCATTTATTTATCTGTTAAAAGCGGCCTCTCAGTCATTTTTTCGTCTAATTCATAATTTAATCCAGTATGTTACTGGGATTATCTATTTATATCCTCTATTTTTATCCGCTCGTATTTCCTGATTAACTTGATTCTCAGGTTAATCAGGAAATACCCCGAACAAGGAAATGACTCCTTCGTAAACAACCCATCTCCTATGAACGCATTGCGAAACCGAAGCAATTTGTGGGCCTTGAGGCTGTTCATACTCTCCCTTCTACCGCTGACTGGAGGTTCATCGACCGACCGTAGGGCCGACCAGATCTTGGGGCGGTGGCTGTTTCCATCGCAGGAATCAAGCGTTGAACTATACCGAAATGGCGACCGGTATTTTGGGCGGGTGGTTGACGTTAGCCACAAAGGGCAGCAGCAGATGGGCTTAGCCAAAGATCAGCTTATCATGAAAAATCTCACCTTCAACGGGCATGGCTGGTCCGGAGGTGAGCTAATCAATCCTAAAACCGGCCATCGGTTTGGGGTCGAGCTGACCCTACGCGACTCCCGAACCCTGACAGCGTCCGTTTATAAAGGCTTTCGGTGGCTTCATAAAGAGTACATACTGACCCGCCAAACCAACCTGTGATCTTCTTTTTGCCCCAGTACAAATGCTTCATGGGTTAGCCCCCGTGAAGCATTTGCTGTGTTAAAGGGACCCTTGCCATGATAAATGGTTTGTCAGTAGGGATACTTTTTCGATTCAACTGTTGTTTTACTAATAACGGGCGGTTATGTTGCTCGCTAATGAAACCACAAACCTGACGAACGAACCATGGCATCTCCCTGGATTTTAATGATTGTTATCTTTGGCCTCAGCGCATTTGTGAGCTGGCGGCTGCGGAGCAAGTTCAACGAGTACTCACAAATTGGTCTTAACAATGGCCTGAGCGGGGCAGATGTAGCCCAGCAGATGCTGCGCGAAAACGGCATTTTTGACGTGCGCGTGGTGTCGGTAGAAGGCATGCTTACGGACCACTACAACCCCGAAGACAAGACCGTTAATCTCAGCGCCGACGTGTATTATGGCAAGAGTGTAGCCTCAGCGGCCGTGGCCGCCCACGAGTGCGGTCATGCCGTGCAGCATCAGGTGGCCTATGCGCCCCTTAAGCTGCGGTCGGCTATGGTGCCGGTGCTGACTGTATCATCGCGCTACATGCAGTGGATTCTGCTGGGTGGCATTCTGATGCTGCAGACAACGGCGCTTCCGCTGACGATTGGGGTGGCCTTGTTTGCCCTCACAACGCTGTTTAGCTTTGTCACCCTGCCCGTCGAGTTTGACGCCAGCAAGCGGGCACTGGCCTGGATTCAGACGAACGGCGTGGTCAACCAGCGTGAATACGGTTTTGCTAAAGATGCCCTGTGGTGGGCCGCCATGACCTACGTAGTGGCTGCTCTCGGTTCGCTGGCAACACTGATGTATTACGCCAGCATCCTGCTGGGTC
>DATHAW010000390.1:0-7319 GCA_035296465.1 Spirosoma sp. | reverse complement strand
ACTCAGAAAATTTTTATCCGCGAGCGCGTGGACCAGAATAGACGCACCCTCGTCTGGAACTACCTGACCGGCTTCACCAACGGCGAAACGCTGAACCTCGACTTTGTTCAAAACCTGACCGGCATACCTCTGCAACGGCCCGAAACGCCTAAAACAGCTCACCAGGTGCAGTTTTTGTAGTCCGAAATTTCAGGGGCCGGTTGCCCTCCCCGTTGTGATTCTTGAACCGAACACCGAACCACTCGCCCGGTTAACCCATGGGGGCGGGGTAGTAATTGGCCGTCGGAAATTTGCAACGCACACCTCCGTTGTCTGCGTCCTGCCCCTCAACGGCACCGATGGTTTTCGAGCCATTCTGCGGCAGGCGGGTTGCCATATTTACAATGATAAAAATTATTTTACTTACGCCAATAACGGGCGGTTGCTGCTGCACACCAAAGACAGTGGCCCACGCACGATTCATCTCCGGTCTGACAAAACCATTCCGCTGACTATGCCCCCGGATTCGACTTATCTACTTAAGAGTCAGTCGGGCAAGATGCTAATGTTTAACCTGCTCAGGGCATTTTGGCCGCTTTTACTACAATCAGTACGCCTTGCATCACCCGCCAATGGCCGGGAAATGAACACAAAAATGGGTACTCGCCAGGTTCGGCAGGCGCGTTGAACGTCAGCCGGAACGATTTGCCCGGATTTACTAAGGGCGTAGCAAACAGCACATCCGGGCTGGCCGGAACAAAGTTTTTCTCAAACCCATCGGGCAGCGAGGCCATCGCGTCGGCGGCATTGCCCACGCGCCCGGCACTCCCCGGCTTCAAAAACACCACGTTGTGCGGCATTAGGTCCGGGTTGTCGAACATTAGCGCAACCGACCTGCCGGCTGGTATGACAAGGCTTTTTTTGTCGAAAGCCATTTTGGCTTCTACCGCCCGGAGTGTAAGTTCCAGCGTACCGATTCGGTCTATCCGGGTACGGAAGGCCGGGCGGTTCGACTCGGGTACGTCCGCAACCAGACCCTTTGCCTGTTCCACCAAGTTTGCAAAAATGGGTGACTGTTGCTGTTCATCAGGCGTTTGGCTCAGTACCCTAATAAAATCGTTCAGGGTTTTGACCCTCGCCGAAGCCAATGGATTTATCGTTATTAACAGCGGGTAAGCCAAGCCGGGAACCTGCGGAGCAATCTGTTTCACCTTGCCATAAAACGATGCTTTTAGTGGCCCGGAGGGGAGCAGCGACAGGGCAGCCAGGTAATCGCTCAGGCCCGGTGGTCCCACTTTTGCCAACGGCCAAACCGCTTTGTCCGACTGTTCGGCGGTGATGAGCGTGGCCATGGCGGTGGCCCGTACCCGTTGATTCGTATCCTGCCGAATCAGGGTCAGGCATTCGGGGATCAGCGGCTTGAGGTCCGTAGGTTTCGAGGCCATCAACAGCCGAATCAATTCGGGTTGAGCAACCGGTTGGGCGTTACCTGTCCGTTGCTCCTCGGTCCGTCTAACCGCCCGTAGCAAAACGGCGGCTTCAGAGATGTCCTGCGCTTTCGCCAGCAACCGAATCGCTTCCCGGCGTTTGGCTATGTCAATGTTAGGGCGAGTTAGCTGTTCGTTCCAGACGGGCGGGGCGGGCGGCAGTTGACCCAATTCGAGCGTAGTAGTCAGCCGAAGCAGATAGGCATGAGCCGAGGCCGAAGGCGGTTGCTGCCCCTGCCGTAAATCGGCCAGCCAAACCGGTTTCAAGACCCTAAACGTTTCGCCGAGGGCATAATCGAGGTAATAGTCGGTGGGGTGATTGAGGGCATCCATCGCGGCCCGAACCGCCTGCCCGGAGGAGAAAAAACTGAGGGCTACCACCGCTTCCAGCCGCACTCTCGGGGCGGGGTCGTTGACCTGCCGCTGTAGCAGCGACAGCGAACCCAAAACCCGATTCCGCCAGTGCATCAATACGGTGGTGGCAGCGGCACGAGCCTGTTCAGCGCGGGCCGTCAGCAGCGTTTTGAGCAACGGTTCATTGATTATGTCGAAATCCTGATGCAGCCAAAGTCCTTCCAGCAGGTACTGCTCGTACTGCGGGTCGGTTTTATCTAACCCAGCCAGCCACGTAGTCAGGTGGGGCAACACCTGTGCCGGGTTCTGCGCCCGAAGCTGCGCCCGCGCCCGGTAGCGTAACCGACTCTCGTAGGCTTTCAGGTGGTTGAGGAGTTCAGGGACGTTTTGTCGCGACAGATCGATCACCGGCAGCAGCGGCTGACCCGTGTGGGTGATGCGCCAGATGCGGCCATGAGCGGTGTCGCGGGCAGAATCGCGCGGGGGATTTTCGCCGTGGGAAATGAGCGGGTTATACCAGTCAACCACGTACAAGGCCCCGTCCGGCCCGAATTTGAGGTCGATGGGACGGAAGTTTAAGTCGGTCGATTGCAACAGAGCCTCTGTCTCGCGGCTCCCGATGCCCGACCCATTTGGAATAAGCCGGTGCTGTTTGGTGCCTTGAAATCCGATGTTGTTGTTCACCAAAAAATTACCCTGAACCGCTGCCGGAAACTGTCGGCTGTAAATGAGTTCGATGCCTGCCGTGGGCCGCACCCGCGTCTCGCTAAAGGTGTTGATGCGGAGGTGCTTGGCGGGATACTCAACCCGGCCCGTCATGGGTGTGGCGACGTAATTGGACCCGTCTGATGCATCGCTAATCAGGTGCGTCCCCCAGGGGTCGAACACGTTGCCCCAGGGATTGTAGTAGGGATACGATACGTAGGCCGACAGTTTGGCCGTGCGCGGTTCAAAGCGGTAGGTTGTACCCGCATACGAACGCACCGGGCCGTAGGGCGTTTCGATCTGCGAGTTCAGAAATGTGCCTTCGTTGAAATACAGCGCACCATCCGGCCCATACGTAAAGGCGTGAATGGCGTGGTGGCTGTCTTCCGAACCAAACCCCGTCAGCACCACTTCCCGTAGGTCGGCTTTGTCGTCGCCATCCGTATCTTTCAGAAATAGCAGGTCCGGCTCCTGCGATACGTACACGCCCCCGTTGCCAAATTCAAACCCCAGCGGCAGGTACAGGTCATCGGCGAAAACCGTATGTTTATCGGCTTTGCCGTCGTGGTCGGTATCTTCCAGAATGACGATTTTGTCGTGAACCGGAATGCCGGGAAAATAATGCGGGTAGGTAGGCATGGTGGCTACCCAAAGCCGACCACGGGCATCAAAATTCAGGGATACGGGCTTTTGTACTGGAAAACCCTTCTCCGAAGCGAACAGGTTGATGACGTACCCGTCGGGCAGTTTAAACGATTCGGTCGTGGCGGGCCACCCGTTGCCGTGCTGATGGGCCGCTTCTTTGGCCGCCTGCCCCTGTCGGCCCAGCATCGGTACGGTGGGGAGCAAGGCCGGGTCAACGGGTTTATCCCGAAGATCGACAATAGCCATTGCCCGACGAACCAGGGTCGTGTCGCGGCTGCTGCCCATCGCCCAGATCACCGAGTCGAGAGCGGCCACCATCTGGTTGAGCTTCCGCAATTCGGGCGGGAAAGCAATAACCCCAAACGGTTCGCGTCGTCGTCCGTAGATGTACTCGCCGTTAACGGCCCGCCAGCGATAAAAGAAATGGTCGTCTTTGTGTTTGATAACCCGCCGAATTACCCGGCTGAAGTCGGAGCGTAGATCGATGGCGTTGCCTATGCCCAATGCCTGCCCCATCCAGACAGCTGCCAGCCGGTAGCCTTCGTCGGTCAGGTGAATGCCGTTGATGGTGATAAGTGCGCCTTTTTGCTGCATATGGGCCAGCGACGGCGTGAACAAATCAATGAAATGCAGCCCTTTGGCGGTTGCCATCTGCTGTATGGCGTTGGTATAGAGCGCCAGGCTCCGGTTGTGATCGGCCGGGTCGGGCAGGTGCAGCCCGGCCTCTTCGTGGGCGATGGGCGATACCAGCACCAGCACGGGGGCCGTGCGGCCATTGTATCGGTTGCGCTGCAAATTGGCAATAAACGCACCCAACTCCTGCTCAAACTGCTGAAGACCAGCCGCTCCTTTAAAGGCTTCGTTCATGCCGAAACAGAGAAAAAGAATGTCGGCTTTCTGGTCGGTGAGATCCTGGTTTAGCCCGGCAAAATTCAACGCTACGGGCATCGTAATGGGTTCATTCTGATGCGTGAACCCGTTGAACACTACCTCACCCATACCCTTGGTGAGCCGGGCGGTTTTATCGCCAAAGCCAGGAAAGTTGAGCGGGCGGGGCTGTAGGCCCACCTCATCGGCGCTCCATCCCATGTTGCGCAAGGTGAGCTGCTGATTGGGGAACGTTTGTTGAAGCAGCGTTTCCAGGTAGCCGTAGTGCCGCATTCGGTCGGCAAAGGTGTTGCCCAGTAAGACGATCCGGTTGCCCGTTTGTGGGTTAAACGGAGGCACGACCGATTGACCATGAGACGCCGTACCGATTACTCCGAATAGGAGCAGCGTGACAGCCGCGATTATTTGTTTACAGAGATTCTGGTAGAATGAATTCATCAGAAGCTGTTTGAGTTAGCGAGTTTGGAAACAAGAAAGCCATTGTCATTCAAAGCGGCAGATTGTAGGGTTGTCCCCATCCGTACATCGTTTACCAGGTGCTGGCACTGGCTGACAATGGCTTTATTCCGTCGAGGGCGTACCCGTACGTGGCTACGATGCTCTCGAAAGAACGGACTTCGGGGTCATTGAGGGTGGTAAGCGTCATATTTAGCACGTCCTCGGGCCCATTTATCTACATCTTCGGGCAGAAATAGTTTGGCGGTGATTTCTTTATGGTGGAAAAGGCCACTTGGTATCAGCTACCCATAGGATGAGGATTAATATACTATTCTGCAAGGAGACTCCTACTTGACTTAACCCCAGCAATTTACTTTTTATCACTTATTAAATAACAATACGAGAGTCTTACCATGTTGTTCTTACTTCACCAGTCGGCGGTTACCTTTTGTGTCGATCACATTAACTGACCGGGCGCTGAGTGGTACTTTAATGGCGCGTGCCGATTGGGATAAGTAACCCGAACCTTAATAAAGTTCATGGCGGCTAGTTGTACCGTTAGCAGCTTTGATTTCGGCCCTGACATCGAGTGGACGGGCGATGAATATGTCCTTAACCAATTTAGCCGGGAGATCACTTTGGAGGAGATTGCGGCCGTGGTTCATATCAGTCCCAAATCATTTTGCCGCTATTTTAAAAGCAAGACGTACAAGACCTTTACGCAATTCGTTTCGGAAGTCCGGGTGGGACATGCCTGTAAACTACTTATTGACGATAAGATAAGCGTTGGACAGACTTTTTACGAAATTGGCTTCACGAACCTATCCAATTTTAATCGGCAATTTAAAGCCATGACAGGTCTTACACCAGTTCAATACCGAAAAACTATACGGTAGGTTAGTAGTGGCAGCAATTACCGTTTGTTTTCTTATTCTGTTAAATTTTAGTGATTTTACAAGGACAGTACTGCTCAGTTTGTGCAAGCAAAAAACAGCTCGACAACCCCTCGTCAGGCCTCTATTTTGGGTTGCGTCGCGTTTTATTTACGCTACTTACTTGTTTATATCCGTATAAACTCTCCTACTACTCAACGGGCCGTTTTTGATCAATAAATGGGTAGCTAATGCCATTTAATGAACTGCCTAATTTACTGACAATGAAAAAGTTGCGATAGTATTAGCCACTGATAAAATCGTTCAGTAAAACGTCCTTATGTTTTGTCAGGATCACAGCTTAAGAAATCGGGCAGCGTGAACAGACATAGGTACGGCTCTAGCGCATTGGTGCTCCGAAAGGCACAACACCCCGTAATCTGATTCTGGCCCGGATGGTAGCGAATCTCGACCCAAAAGGCATCGATGAGGTAGAGGTTCAGTAGATAGGGGCCTAGCCGCCGATTAACCACGTTCTGACTTTGCTCCCAGACAGCACAAAGTTGATCGGTTTCCGACAAGCGATTGAATTCGTAGAGCGTTATGACAACGAAAGATACCCACTTTTTATCATCGATCCCACGTCAGCATACCCCCTCCGAGCAGCCCCCCCAGCAGGGTTCCAGTGATAAAGGATACTTATCCAGCGTAGTAATGTCCCGGTTGACAAGAACCCTAGTAAAGGCGACTATGCACCCGATCAGCAAGCTGACAAGTCCGGCCAACACCAAGTCCCAGCGCTTCTGAAGAAAAGATGGAATTCATCGTGGAAAAGGCAATAAGGTTTAAAAGGCCCCTTATCGGCTTCCTCACTCTTACCTGGACACCGTTTAGATAACGTCCCCTTGTTTTCTCAGGACAAGACAACCAGTGATGTATTTACGGAATTAACCGTTCCTGCCGGAGTTGAGCAAAAAGATCAAAGAAAGAATCACGCGTGTCTAGGTAAAAGAGTAAAGCCCAGCTTACGGCTCTTCGACATATCCGTCATCACTTCAAGAGGCCGGCCTAAATCCATATCCGTATGCCAGTAGCGAGATTAACCTGCTAACCTCAGTCCGCTCGATGTCTAAGGTATAAACTGCATTATTGCTTGTTTATTTGGAGTAAGATAACGGGATAGCGTTCAATTTATCCATAAAAAGAGGTCGGGGAACCACCCGACCTAAGATGAGCCTGGGGAACCACCCGCCCGGCTCTGACCAAACCAAGTGACCTAATTACGAGCCGCTCGATTTAAGTCAAAGGTACAAACTCACCTTAACCCATTCGTCAACCAACCGGCGAAAAAATAGTCTGTTGGCCAAAACGTCAACCAATCCGTCATCTGGCAAAACACCTATTTATAACTATACTGTATATCAGCTAGTTAACCCCATAGGTTACAATCCCAGCCGGATCAAAAAACAAAGAAAGCCACTCAAGTAAGTGGCTTTCTTTGTTTTCAACCAGACAGAAAATGTTTGAAGTCTGGTTCGGGTAGGGCTGACAACAAACTCGCGGGTATCTTCTTCCACCCATCAATGATTTTTCCTTACGGCTTACGCAAGCTGACTGAACACAAACGGTGGTGTTTTCTAGTAAGTATGCGCCTGATTGACTATGAGCGCCGATCTCTCTTTTTTTCATAAAGCCTAACTGATATGGCTCATAAATAGCGCAATCGACTCCGTTGTGTGTACTATTTTTATAGTTTATTTGTTAATGGCAATTCAATATTATAGGAATGGGTAACTCAAATTGTTCTACTTTATTCACTTTCCAAGAACATTTATCACCAATTTGACAATTACCTCTGGTACCAATTAAATTCCGTCAAAGCCTATTTTCACCAATTTTTTTATTGAGTATATTGCATGAGTTTATTATAAATACATGTCAGCCCGGCCAT
>DATHAW010000389.1:0-5284 GCA_035296465.1 Spirosoma sp. | reverse complement strand
TGTTTGGTGAAAACCTGAATACGAATCGGCACAGGAGCGGTAGCTGCTCGTAGGTCGGGGCCGACGGCAAAGGCGCTGACGGCCGCCAACTGCCCCAGAAACGTTCGACGGCTGTGAGAATGATAAGGCAGGTCCATACGTAACGGATTGTTTAGTGGCTAATGGACAAAGACATGAACCCCGCTTTGCTAATGATTTAGGCTGACCCGATGGGACCTGACAAAGCACTGAACATCCGCACCCTGCCCTGTTGCCATGACCATCAGTCGATATGTGCCCGGTGGGTTGATGGCAGGCTGTGTATTTGAAGGTTACGTACAGAGGTGTTTGAGCGCGTTGGTGGTTGGGTCAAGCGAAACCCGCACCACCTAACACGCCCAAACGCTTATGACGTTACGTTATCTCCCCATCTCAATCACTGACAGTGTATGGGGGGCATCGAACTGCTGATCTTTGAACGCCTTTTCAGTCATGTCCTAATTGGTAATAAATAACCGGCAACCCTTTAACAACACTTCGACGGGCTGTTCGGGCAAACCATTGCTTCTGTTGGTGTCGCCTTTCCCGGGCGACCGGTGAATCTAAACCAATGATTTATACAGGTAGCGATGTTTGTGTTAAACTGACTGTTCCGAAAGAATACCCTTTGTTGCTATCGTATTCACACCTCGCCGACCGACTACGGTATATAAGGGATCACTCCAGCTGCGCGGGCTGCAATCGAGTACTTCGATCTGATCGAAAAATCCGGTTTCTTCATAATATCGACGCACCAATTGCTGGTGGCCCCGGTCGTCGAGAGACTGCCAGATGGCTACGGCCTTGGTCGGGAACATGCGGTTGGAAAACACCGTGATGAATGGTGCTCCCGGCCGCAGCACCCGCGCCACCTCCCGGTAAACCGCTATGGGATTGGTCAGGTACTGCACCGAAACCGTCACCATGCCGCCGTCGAAGGAACCGTCGGGGTAGGGGAGCCGGGAATTTTGGTTCAGGTTTTGCACGACGTACTCCGTCAGTTGGGGGTTGGCCCGCAGTTCGGTTTCGTTCATGCCTAAGCCCGCCACCCGGTTGTAGCGCACGTCGGTTGGAAGGTGGCTTACCCAACTGCTCATCAAATCCAGTATGTCGCTGTTGGCGGGCAAATATTGGCGAAAAAGCTCGGTTGTGGCGCGGATGGCCTTGTCGTCGATATGGTTAACCAGGCGCGGCTGTACGTAGAAGTCAGCATCGTCGTTTTCGTCGTAACGTTGAAAGGGGTTATTAGCAGTCATTGGGCAACGGGTTTGCTGATGGGTTGTCAACGGTACGTTTGGGGCGAAGGTTTTGCGAACCGACGTACCGACGAACCCCTGCCGGGTGGTACTTTTGCCTGACATGCGTTATTTTATTGAACTTTCGTATCGCGGCACGGCCTACCATGGCTGGCAGACGCAGGCCAACGGAATCAGCGTTCAAACCACGATTGAAGCGGCCCTGTCGCAACGGTTCGGCCAGCCGATGAATATCCTTGGCAGTGGTAGAACCGACGCCGGTGTTCATGCTGAACAGCAGTTTGCCCACGTCGACGTAGCAGACCCGCTGCCACTCTCCGACGCCTTGATTTATTCGCTCAACTGCATCCTGCCCGATGATATTGCCATTAAGACAATTTTTCCCGTTCGGCCAACGGACCACGCCCGATTTTCGGCCATTTCCCGTTATTACCAGTACCATATCACCCAGCACAAAAACGTCTTTGAAAATGGGTTGACGTACCATTTTCGGCCGGAGTTAGACGAGGGGCTCATGAACGAGGCCTGCCAGCGGCTGCTCCAGACAACCGACTTCAAGAGTTTCAGCAAGGCCCGCGCCGACGTTACCCACTTTCGGTGTCGGCTCGACCAGGCATGCTGGCAGCGCACGGGCGACCGGCTGACGTTCCATATCAAAGCCAACCGGTTTTTGTGGGGAATGGTACGTACCATCGTCGGTACAATGGTCGAAATTGGGCAGGGGCGCATGAGCCTCGCCAGGTTTGATGCGATAATTCGGGCTGAAGATCGCACCGTTGCGGGTAGGGCGGCTCCAGCCAATGGGCTGTACCTGGTAGAAGTAGGTTACCTGCCCGATGTACTGGCAGAGCGGGTTTTGTTCGTTTAATGTGAAGTCTGAGTGGTATCAAAGAAACCAGTGCCCGTTTATTCCTGATTTATCGTCAATCCGGTGACGTTCGGTTGTTTGACCCGCTGACCAACTGGTATGTGCTGGTGTTGAGTGAAATTTTAGCGGAACAGTATGCGTATCAAATTCATGAAAAAACCTCTTATCAAGCCAATCCTCATCTTTGCTCTTCTTTTTTGGCTACTATCGTTTCAGATCACAATTGCCCAGATAAAGCCGATCACGGCCTCTCAGATTGATGCGCTGGTGCAACGTACCTTAGTCACTTTCGATGTCCCTGGTATCGCTGTTGCGGTAGTTAAAGATGGTAAAGTCATTCATGCCAAAGGCTACGGAGTACGATCGTTAAGAACCCGCGAAAAAGTGGATGAAAACACCTTGTTTGGCATCGCATCTAATACCAAAGCATTCACGGCTGCGGCCTTGGGAATACTGATGGATGAGGGAAAGCTGACCTGGGATGATAAAGTGATTGACTACATACCGGAGTTTCGGATGTACAATGGATACGTCACCGAGGAGTTTACCATCCGCGATTTGCTCACCCACCGCAGCGGCCTGGGACTAGGGGCGGGCGACCTGATGTTCTGGCCCGATTCGAGCAATTTCACCATGAAGGATGTTATTCATAATCTCCGCTATCTGAAACCGGTTTCCGGCTTTCGCACAAAGTACGATTACGATAACCTGCTGTATATGGTAGCTGGGGAAGTGATAGAGCGGGTCAGTGGTAAAAGCTGGGAAGCGTTTGTAGAAGAACGCATTATGAAACCGCTACAAATGACCCGTAGTGCGGGTTCATGGCAGCGTGTGCCTGATAAAGCCAATGCCATTGACGCTCATGCCCCCGTTGACGGTAAAGTACAGGTAATTCGCCGTGATAGTATCAGATTCGGTTTTTCGGCCGGGGGTATTAACTCCAGTGTGGCCGATATGAGTAAATGGGTAATAGCCCAGTTGAATAAGGGAAAATATGGCGACAACCTCAGCCAGCAGCTATTCAGTGAAACCGTGCATTCGGACATGTGGAGTCCGCAAACCATTCTACCGGTAAGCCCAACGCCACAGCCCCCCTACAACACTCATTTTGCTGCCTATGGCCTGGGCTGGGGTTTAAGTGACGTAAAGGGGGTAAAACAGGTATCGCACACGGGTGGTTTGGCGGGTATGGTAACGCAGGTAACCTTGCTGCCAGAACTCCGGTTAGGGATCATCGTTTTTACCAATCAGCAAGTCGGCGCGGCTTTCAGCGCTATTACCAACACTATCAAAGACAGCTATTTGGGTATTCCGGTTAGCAATTGGGTAAACACGTATAGCGAACAGGTTAAAAAAGGCCGGGACGAAGCCGATAAAATCAGCAAAGATATCTGGGAGGGTATCGCCAGGGAGCAAAAAAACAACATCACTAAGGTTGATTTTAACGCGTATGCCGGTACGTACCGTGACCGTTGGTTTGGTGATGTGGTGCTGACTGAGCAAGGGGGAAAATGGTGGTTTAAGTCGGTGCGCTCGCCCAAGCTAATTGGGGAACTGTTTTTTTATAAGAATAATACGTTCGTTGTTAAGTGGAATAACCGAAGTCTCGATGCCGATGCTTATGTGACCTTTGTGAAGGATGAAGACGGCAAACCGGCCTCCATAAAAATGAAACCAATATCGCCCCTAACCGACTTTAGTTTCGATTTTCAGGATCTGGATTTGCAACGGGTGAAGGAATAAAGGCGGTACATTGAACCCGGGTTAAATCCGACAAATACAGCACAGCGTAACGTGAAGCTACGTTGACTCAGGGATTCATCTCTACCGGAGCAACCAGGACGGGAACTGTTAAAATGGACGTAGTATTGCCTTTATCAGAAAACCCAATTACTTTTTCTATGACGCCTTCTTTCTTGTTTCGTTACGTAGCCATTCTGGCTGGTCTGTTATACTCCGCTGCTCTGGCCGCTCAGACCCCGTCTGCCGCCAAGACGTTTACTTATCTCATATATCATAAGCTGTCGCCCGGACTAACCATCCAGGATGCGCTGCCCGTAGAACGCGAGTGGAAGACCATCAATCAGGCTGCCGTGGACGAGGGGAACCTTATTGGATGGTATATGATGGCTAAGCAGATGAGTTCTAACCCAAATTCGGCCGAGTACGACTACGTAACAGTTATTGTTACACCGGGCATGGCTATGAAAGGGGCATCACCGGCTGCCATGACTAAAATGTATGGCGACAGTGTTAAAACACGCATGGCTGATTTGCAGAAACGCGACCGGGCCACGGCTCCCGTTGTCAAAATGGAAATCTGGGAAACGGTCGATGCCCTGTTCAGCCCTGACTTCGCACCTGATAAGACCCCGACGGTTGTGCTTGACTACGTAAAGCTGCGGGACCCGTCTGCCGATTGGGTAAGCCTCGTTGGACCACTGAAGCAGCAGGCTGCGGGTCGGTTGAAGGGAGGTACCATCAGCGGCTGGGATTTATCCCGTCTGGTGGTACCGAACGGTAGCGAAAAAGGGTATGGACTGGCAATTGTTCAAACGGTAGCTAATCTAAGCGCCATTGCCAGCCCTGATCCGGCCGGGCCATCGGCCGAAACCACGAAGCTACGTGCCCAGTCGGTTCGAACCTTCGACGTAGTTCGGCAGGATGTTTTCCGATTGACAGAGTACACAACCAGACCCAAATCCACTGCAGCCGCTGGGGCAAAATAGGGGAGAGGTAAGTCGTGCACGGGATAGTCAAACCGGGGCAATCGAAATAATAAGCCTAAAACCGAGAGAAACGGGAAGGTGAGTGCTTTCAATAGCATGAACGCACTCGCCCCATCTCCCACATTTCTCTCCGAGAATTTCCTGCTTCAAACCGAAACAGCCCGGCGGCTTTACCACGACTACGCCCGGTCGATGCCCATTATCGACTATCACTGCCATCTACCACCCGACCAGATCGCTCAGGATAAAAAGTTCGGCAACATTACCCAGCCCTGGCTCTACGGTGACCATTACAAGTGGCGGGCCATGCGCACCCACGGCGTAGATGAGCGCTACTGTACGGGCGATGCCTCCGACTGGGAGAAATTTGAAAAATGGGCCGAAACCGTTCCGTACACCCTGCGTAACCCACT
>DATHAW010000388.1:0-2674 GCA_035296465.1 Spirosoma sp. | reverse complement strand
ACCGGCATTTGAGCAGATCGACTTGCTGAAGCAGGAGGGTGTCAACCCGAAGGCATTTGTCTGGACCCACGCCCAGGGAAACAACATGGTGCACTACGCCCGCGCTGTGCGGGAAGGAGCCTGGGTCAGTTTGGACGGACTGGACAATACTAATGTTGAAACGTATGCTCAAACGCTGCTGCTCATGAAAGAAAACCGATTTCTGCATCGGACGCTGCTCTCCCACGATGCAGGTTGGTACGATCCTGCCAAACCCAACGGCGGAACCATCGACCGCAGCTACACGGTGCTATTCGACCGGCTCATGCCCACCCTGAACACGCGGGGCTTTGCAAAAAAAGACTGGAAACAGCTTCTGGTCGAAAACCCGGTTGAAGCGTTTGGATTGCATAAGGCATGATTGCTTTCGACGTCATACGCCTAAACGCCTACGTCATCGCTTAGTAATCAACTTCCAGATTCAGTACTTTTCGCAACTCATGCAGCGCCGGATTCTTCTCGGCCATGAAGTTGTACTTATCCTGCGAACTGTAGATCATTTTCTTTACCTCCTGCTGCGTAACTGTATGCTCCAGTTGGATTTTACTGTTCTGTAGTTTGTCGCGCAGGTAGCCCAGCAATTCCAGTTTGACCTCAGTCAGGTAGCCAACCTGCAGCGTATTATCGAGTGTAATATGAATGCTGGTGCCCTTGAGTGTCAGCGTGCGGTTGAGCACCAATTGTTCGGTGGCCGAGTCGTTCTGCTGCTGGCGAAGCCGGGCAAACGCCAGCCAGGTGGTCTGCAACTGCTCCTGATCGAAAGGCTTGTCGGGACGCGTCGGAGCCGCCACAACCGGGGCTTCGTCTTCGGTGGCCACAGCCTGACCGGCATTTGTTACCAGCGACACGGTTGAGCGTAACCGGCTGGTGGCCGGCCGGGGTGGTGGAACCATCTGTGGTCTGACTACCTGGGTAGCTGTGAGGGCACCGTTCGTAGTAGCTGCGTGGCCGTTTCGAGTGGTTTCAGCGGGTAATCCCTGAGCTACCGCAACCGGGCTGACCTCATACCCATTCACAGGTTCGCTGGTTATCGAGTGACTTTCCGTCTGCTGGCTACCAGACGAGCGGGTTCGGGCAGGGTCAGTTGAGGACGGCGGGGGGATGATTACGGGTGAGCCTGGCGTTGGTCCACTGAACGCAGGGCCTACGCTCGGCGGCCCGCCGAGTGTCGGTTCAGCATTCTTTTTTTCGTCGGCTGGTACGTCCCCCACCGGTGCGGCTCCACTTCGGCCACCATTGAGCGCCATGGCCCCGGCAGGCAATTCGGGTAGGGCGTCCCAGTTGAGCAGATTGCGCAGGTTAGCCAGTTTCATGAGCCACAGCTCCGTATGGAGCCGCTGGTCTTTGGCCTGCTTAAAGTTCATGTCGCACTGCCCGCCAAGGCTCAGGGCCGATAAGAGAAACGACATCGGGGAACGAATGGCCTGATCGAGGTATTGACGCCGAACGTTCTCGGTCACCTGCAGCAACGGTACGGTAGCGGCATCTTTGCAAACCAGCAAATCCCGAAAGTGACGGCACAGGCCAACCACAAACTGGTGCCCGTCGAAGCCTTTACGCAGGATTTCGTCCAAGGTCAGCAGGCTTTGCGGGAGGCTACCCGACAGCAGCAAATCAGTCAGTTTGAAATAGTAGTCATAGTCAAGAATGTGCAGGTTGTCGAGCACTTCCTTGTACCGAATGACGCGGTCGGCCGAAAACGTTACGTTCAGATCGAACATGCTTAGGGCGTCGCGCAACCCCCCGTCGGCTTTCTGAGCAATTAGGTCGAGGGCTTCGGTTTCGGCCGTGATGCCTTCCTTCCGGGCAATGTCGGCGAGGTGGTCGGCAATATGCTGGGGCTGGATCCGGTTGAAGTCAAAAATCTGGCAGCGCGACAGAATCGTTGGCAGAATTTTGTGCTTTTCGGTCGTCGCCAGAATGAAAATAGCGTAGGATGGCGGCTCTTCCAGCGTTTTCAGAAACGCGTTAAAGGCAGCCGACGAGAGCATGTGTACCTCGTCGATGATATAAATCTTGTACTTACCTGACTGGGGAGGATACCTGACCTGGTCGATCAGGTTGCGAATGTCCTCGACCGAGTTATTGGAAGCCGCGTCCAGCTCATGAATATTGAACGACGCATTCTGGTTGAAACTCACGCACGACTCACACTGATCGCAGGCTTCGCCCTCGGGCCGGTCCCGCTCCGGCGTACCGGCCGGTGCGGTGAGGTTTTGGCAGTTGATGGTTTTGGCCAGAATTCGGGCGCAGGTCGTTTTGCCAACCCCGCGCGGCCCGCAGAACAAAAACGCCGACGCTAAGTGATTGGTCCTGATTGCGTTTTTAAGTGTCGTGGTAATGTGCTCCTGGCCCACCACAGTGTCGAACTGGGCGGGGCGGTACTTGCGGGCCGAGACCACAAAATTTTCCATACCGCAAGTTAGCAGGTGGGGGTCGAATTCCAAACCAGATACCAGTGCCTTGAGGCCCGCTTCAGGTCAAAAAAATAAGTTGGCGAGCACAATTTCCAGGACCTGTTTAGCACCGGGTATGCCCTCATGTAAGCGGAGAAACGGGGAAACGACAACCTGGCCTGATTCGAAAACGAAGCCCGTTTATAAAAAAGGGAAACCGTAGAGAACTGAGCCGAATG
>DATHAW010000387.1:0-7127 GCA_035296465.1 Spirosoma sp. | reverse complement strand
AACGACAGACAGTTTTGTTCTCCGCTACGCTGGGTGATGCCATTGAGGAAATTAACCAAAACCTCTTGCGGAACCCGGTCAAAATAGAAATTATCGACGAAACCGAAAACCTCGATTTGATTAAGCAAACAGCCTATCGAGTTGATGCCGAGCGAAAGGGGCCGCTACTGCGCTATTTGATTAAAACAGGTAAAATGCAGCAGGTGCTGGTGTTTGTTTCGTCGGTACGGACAGCCGATAATGTTGTGGTGAAACTCCGTAAAAACGGGATTCGGGCTGCTGCCATCCATAGCAAAAAAACACAGGGTGCCCGTACCGACGCCCTCGCTACGTTCAAAGCGGGCAAACTCACCGTTCTGGTCGCTACTGACTTAATGTCGCGGGGCATCGACATTCAGTTTCTGCCTTATGTTATCAATTTTGAACTGCCCCGGTCACCTAAAGATTACATTCATCGAATTGGCCGAACAGGTCGCGCCGAAGCTTCGGGCGAAGCGATCTCGCTCATCACCCCCGACGACGAACACCATTTTAAAATTATTCAGAAAAAGATGGGCAAGCGCGTCGAAATGATTGACTCGGCAGAGTTGGACTTAATGGGGTACTGAGCCATTCCTGGAGTGTCAATACGGAAACATTTATCCGTACTGATTGAATTTCACAGGCCAGTGGCACAGCGCTGAAACTGCCTGCATGACTGCTACGTCTACCCCAAATACATCCATTACCTTTGTGGCGATTACGGTTCGGGCGGCCGACCACGCGGTAAAAGAACTCAGAAAGGGGCTTTCTTTATTTGAGTAGCCTGTTGCCATACCAGCGAGCGGTTACGTTACGGCATCGCTCTACACCGTGTGTTTTTGTCTTTATTTACCTTAATTTCTTGATTCAGTAAAATGAGAAAGTATTTCATTGGATTGTTCTTTTTTGGGATGCCGTTCTTCATGAACTGCTCGCAATCCCAAACAAGAGAAACATCCGGTTCTTCCGGAAGAGAATCATCCAAACCACTAACAATTACGCTGCAGCTTGCTGATAATAATTACCAGAATCAGGGGCGGTCGCGGTCTGTTATAACCTTAACGAATACCGGTAGTGAAGACCTACCCGCCACTGGCTGGAAACTATTTTTCAATGGTGGCCACCCCCGCAGTTTAGACTCTTCGGTGGCGCAGGTGAAGCTGTTCAATGGCGATTTGCACTACATAAGCCCAGGCCCTCGCTTTGCCAAACTCGCCCCCGGAAAATCTACGACCATAGAGGTTTTGGCAGGTAGGACCCGCAATAAAACTGACTTCCCGGTAGGGTTCTATCTAGTGTTAGATAAAAATCCTGAGCAAGCCTTTCCCGTTGAGCTTACTATAAAGTCAGGTAGTGTTTTCGAGAAATCGGATCGAAGTCTGGCCGAGAGGATATTTGACCAGAATGAAAAAATAAAGGCAATTCCAGACGATAAACTCCCTAAGGTTTTCCCGACACCCATTTCCTATTCGGAGAAAGGAGCTCCTTTTCTCCTAAATGATCAGGTCGTAATCGTAGCAGAAAAAGAATTTAGTCGGGAAGCTGAATTTTTAGCCAATAGTCTGAAGCCCGTTGTCGGTGCAAAGCCTGCTATCCAGGCTCAGGGGCGTGCAAAAGCCATTACGTTCCGTAAAGACGCGTCAGTGCCCGCTGAGGGTTATTCACTACGTGTAGGCCCGGATGGAGTAACGATATCGGCATCTACGGGTGCAGGTATTTTTTATGGTGTTCAGTCGCTGCAAACCATGCTTCCGGCAGCGGCTTTGTCGGGCAATGCTGGTCCCATTAGCCTGCCGGGTGTGGACGTACGGGATGCCCCCCGCTTTCCTTATCGGGCTTTCATGATGGATATGGCCCGGAATTTCCAGCCTAAATCCGAAGTCTTAAAAGTGCTGGACGCCATGGCCTTGTACAAGCTGAACACGTTCCATTTCCACTTCAGTGAAGATGAAGGCTGGCGCCTGGAGATTCCGTCCTTACCCGAACTAACGAGTGTGGGGGCCAGGCGAGCGCATACAACCGATCCGACAAAGGGACTCAACCCTTCTTATGGCTCCGGCCCCGATTTGTCCAATACGTCAGGTACTGGTTTCTACAGCAAGGCTGATTTTGTCGAAATCCTGAAGTACGCCAACGACCGGCACATTGTGGTGATTCCCGAAATTGAATCACCGGGGCACGCCAGAGCCGCCATCAAAGCCATGGATGCCCGGTATCAGCGATTGATGAAGGCGGGCAACAAAGCCGAAGCGGAGCGGTATTTGCTCCGTGATTTAGGCGATAAGTCGGTTTATCGGTCAGTGCAGGGGTGGGACGATAATGTGATGGACGTATCACTACCCTCTACCTATGCCTTCTTGGAACGAGTGGTCGATGATCTACGGAGTATGTACCAGGAAGCTGGAGCACCATTGCAAACAATTCATTTTGGTGGCGATGAAGTGCCGGAAGGAGTTTGGGAAAAGTCGCCATCGGTGCTGAGGCTAATCGCTAAAAATCAGGCCGTTAAAAACACCGACGACTTATGGTATTATTACTTCGGGAAGGTCAACCAGATGCTTAAATCCCGCAACTTGTTTCTCTCGGGCTGGGAAGAAATCGGGTTGAAGAAAGTAAAGGAAAATGGCCGGGTGAAGTGGGTACCTAATCAGCAGTTTGCCTCCGAAAACTTCCGGGTAAATGTCTGGAAAAACAGTCCAGGTTCGGGAGCCGAAGACCTGGCCTACCGCATGGCCAATGCAGGTTACAAAGTAATCCTGACTGGTGTTACCCACTTATATTTAGACCTCGCCTACAACACCTCATCGGAGGAGCCCGGGCAATATTGGGGTGGCTACGTGGACATTGACAAACCCTTTTACTTCATTCCATACGACTACCTCCGCAATCTGAAAGACGACAGGACAGGTAACCGTATCAGCCCCTCAATGATTAAAAGTCGGGAAGCCTTAACGGAAAAAGGGAAAGCAAATATTGTTGGCATAGAGGCACCCCTTTGGTCAGAAACGAACCGATCACCCCAACAGTTTGAGTACAAGATGTTCCCTAAATTGTTAGCCGTGGCGGAGCGGGCCTGGGCTAAAGACCCCGGTTGGGCAATAGAAAAAGACGAGGCCAAAAGTGAGCAGTTGTACGATCAGGCCTGGTCTGAATTCATTAACACGGTGGGCAAACGTGAACTTCCCCGTTTAGACGTTTACGCCGGTGGCTATGAGTACCGTATACCAGCCGTTGGCGCAAAAGTTATTAATGGTAAGGTGGCTGCCAACGTACAGTTCCCCGGTTTAACTATCCGGTACACCACCGATGGAACCGAACCCACACTCCAAAGCCCTATCTACACTGAACCCGTCGCCAGCACAGGCACCATTAAATTTAAAGTGTTTAATGCCGCTGGCAGAGCCGGTCAAACGGTTTCTATTAGCCAGTAGATTCTTTTTTACGCAAACCCTCACCCATTCAGGCAGATACCCACTGTAAATAAAGCTGGGGATATCATCACTAAATTGATGAGGGTTTGCGTGAACCCTTTTAATAGCTGAAGAATGATTGATACCAATACCCGCTTTTTGTCGCTGGATGTATTCAGGGGGCTGACGGTTTGTTTTATGATCGTTGTGAATACGCCGGGTAGTGGCGCCACACCCTTTGCCCCTTTGCTCCATGCTAACTGGCACGGCTTTACGCCTACCGATCTGGTGTTCCCTTCTTTTCTCTTTGCGGTGGGCAATGCCATGAGCTTTGCGATGAAAAAGTATAGTTCAATGGGTACCTCAGCGGTACTTGCCAAAATCGCGAAGCGAACAGCATTGATTTTTCTACTTGGTTACCTGATGTACTGGTTTCCGTTTTTTCGGCTAACGGATTCGGGCGATGTGACGGGCTTTCCGATGAGCGAAACCCGGATTTGGGGCGTTCTGCAGCGGATTGCGGTCTGTTATGGGATTGCATCACTGCTGGTCTATTTCTTCTCCTTCCGAACCGTTATTCTGTTGAGTATCCTGTTTTTAGTCGGCTATTGGCTTATTCTGCTCGGTTGGGGCGATCCCGCCGATCCGTTTAGTTTAGCAGGTAATGCTGGCTCACAACTCGACCGATTTCTGTTTAGCGACCCACATTTGTACCACGGCGAAGGTGTTGCTTTTGAACCCGAAGGTTTATTGAGTACGCTGCCGGCCATTGTAAATGTCGTGATTGGTTATTATGCCGGTCAGTTTGTGCAACTAAGAGGAAAAAACTATGAGAGCGTTGCCAAACTGCTATTGGTGGGAGGGGGGCTGATTCTTATTGCTCTTTGTTGGAATATGGTTTTCCCCATTAATAAGAAGCTGTGGACGAGCTCCTTCGTTTTGCTGACTACGGGAATTGATCTGGCAATTATGGCGGCCCTGATTTACATCATCGAAATCAAAAAGTGGAACAGCAGCAACTGGACACAGTTCTTTGTTATTCCCGGTAGGAATCCCCTGTTTATTTACCTCCTCTCGGAATTATTAGTCATTAGCCTATACATGATTCCGGTGGCATCGGGGGGGAATCTGTTTTCCTGGATCAACCGCAGCCTGTTTCAGAAGCTGATTCCCGGCGCTGTCGGTTCACTCTTGTTCGCCATCTCGTTTATGATGATTTGCTGGGGCGTTGGTTGGCTACTCGACCGAAAAAGGATTTATGTGAGGGTATAAATAAACCGTGGATCAGGTACCATCACGAAAATAGATCCTGGTTAAATCTTAAGCTCAACTCCTCAGTGAGCGATTATGTGGTTGCTGCCAAACCAGAAGCACTCATCTTTCGTAGGTGTTGAATGGGACCGTACTGTTACGTAGTGCCCGGTTAAGCGATCTCTTTGATCTAGTTAAAATCCATGTCTTTCTTTCGATTAATTTGGCTCGTTCCCGCCGTATTACTTATCCTGTTTGCACTGCTGATAGTAGCTAATGAATATGCAATTGCCCGGCCAAGCCAACGTACCAGAGACATTGCTTACTTGGATGTTAAGTCAGCTGGCTTTAGCGCCGAGCGGCATGTGCTCGATGTGTATGCGCCGAAGCAAAAGTCACCGTCTGGCTATCCCGTTGTGATCTTCATTTATGGCGGCAATTGGGACAGTGGCAACAAGAACCTGTATTCATTTATTGGCCGACGACTTGCTAAGCAAAATGTTGTGGCCGTAATTATCAACTACCGGCTTGCACCGGGTGTGCTGGTCCCAGCCATGGCCGACGACTGTGCTCACGCCGTAGTGTGGACCACGCAGCACATCGCTGAATTCGGTGGCGACCCAAACCGGATATTCACGATGGGCCATTCGGCCGGTGGTGGGCTAGCTGCGCTGTTGGCTACCAAAGACGAGCTGTTTACTAAACTTGGTCTGCCCCGTAACCCGGTCAAAGGCGCCATTCTCGACGATCCTGGCGGGCTGGACATGTTTGATTACCTCAAAAAAATGCAGTACCCAAATGACCAGCAGTACCTCGTATCGTTTGGTAAAGACCCCGACGTCTGGCGGTCGGTATCACCCATGTACTACGTTGGAAAGGACAGCCCGCCCATGTTGATTTATATTGGCGGACGGTCGTACCCCAGCATCATTAACAGTGGGAGTAATTTCATTAAAAAACTTCAGACACTGGGCGTAAAGCATAAGTACACAGTGCTGCCGGGCAAAAAGCACGTTCCTATGGTTGTTCAACTGTTCTGGAAAAAAAACGTCATTTACCGGGATTTGTTGACATTCGTGGGTGCAGACCGATGAACGCCAACCTTAAAATTCGCCATCGACGGGGTCTTTCGCTTTCTTCTTGGCCTGGCGGAGCCGGTAGTTGAACGTCAGGTTAATTTGCCGCAACCGTCCCTGCGAGTTATTTTCCGTATAAAAGTTGGTGCCTTCGGTAATAGTCCGGAATCGGCGCGAGTTAAACACATCCAGCACGTTGAGTGTCAGTGTTCCGTTGTTTTTAAGCACATCCCGGCTAACAGACAGGTCCAGTGTGGCAATGGCCATGCGTCTTCCCTGGGGAGTTTGCTGCGGAGCCTCATAGTTTCCCCGCATCTGAAAGTCGGTGCTTTTCCAGAAGGTAAACCGCGAGGTGGTCCGGGCAAACCAGCTGTACGTATCACTCTGGAAGCTGGCATCGAGGTTACTGCCGTTGGTCATCGCCCGGAAAAAGTTGAGGCTGCCGTCTACTTTCCACCACGGATAAGGCGCGTAGGAACTGGTAAATTCAGCCCCGTAGGAGTCTTCAGTTGCCAGGTTTTCGGGGCGGGTCATTGCAAACCCCTGTTCATCAACCTGCCGAATCCGGATGATTTTGCCAATGGTGTGGCGGTAGTACACCGACGAGCTAACGGACCCTTTGCCCATGTACTTGATATGCCCCAGGTCGAACGAATTCGTGAATTCGGGGTTCAGGTCGGGGTTGCCGCTAAAGAAATTCCGATTATCGCTGAAGGTCATAAACGGGCTCAGGTCATTGTACTGCGGCCGGCGCACCCGGCGGCTGAAGCTGATCTGCAGCGCATGCTGGCGGGGCAGATCGTAGGTCATGTGCACGCTCGGAAATAAATTGGCGTACTGGCGGGGGTTGATATCGTTGGTTTGTTTAAGCGTAGTTGTTACACCAGTCCACTCGGCCCGAAGGCCCATCTGGTAAGAGAACTTGCGCACCTTATTGCCCAGAATGCCGTACAGGGCGTGGATGTTTTCCTCGTACAGAAAGTTATTGGTCAGTCCCGGTAGGGCCTGCCAGTTGCCATCCTGAACCTGCTCCCGAACAGCGTAATCGTTGGTCATATCACGGAAACTGGTGCGCAGACCGGCTTCAACTTTACCTTCTTTCCCGAACGGCCTGACGTAATCCACCTGAACCAGAAACTGTTTCTCTGTTTCGTCGTTAAGCGACTGCTGCAGTACATTCGGTATGCCCGAAGCGCTCCCATCGGGCCGTAGGGTTTGCTGCGTAAAGTACTGGTTCGAACTTTCCCAGTTGTCCAGGTAACGCACGTCGGAGGTCAGTTCATGGCCTTTGCCGGCAAATGTTCGTTTGTAGCTCAGGGCGTATTCTGAGTTGGGTTCGGTCTCGGTTTCGTCCTGCTGCCGGTTGGTG
>DATHAW010000386.1:0-6597 GCA_035296465.1 Spirosoma sp. | reverse complement strand
GACGACAGCCCTGACCCGTATACGCCCGACTCCATATTTCCCAACAACTGGGTGTCGTTTCATGCTAGTGGTACGGTTGTGCTGTACCCGATGCAGGCCGAAAACCGGCGGCCTGAACGACGTCCCGACATCATCAACGACCTTGCCGAACGTTTTCACGTGGCTAAAATTGTTGACCTAACGCACTATGAGCAGGAAGGTAAATTCCTGGAAGGCACCGGTAGCATGGTTCTCGACCGGATGCATAAAGTAGCCTTTGCCTGCCTGTCGCCCCGAACCCACCCGGATGTATTAGCCGAATTCAGCCGCCGAACCGGCTACCGGACCGTTACGTTCCATGCCGCCGATGCCGCCGGCACGGCCGTTTATCACACCAACGTAGTGATGTGCATTGCCGAAACCTTTGCCATTGTGTGTCTGGCGTCCATCACCGACCCTGACCAAAGGCTCATGGTCCGGCAGGAGTTGGAAGGCCTCAACAAAAGAATCATCGACATTTCGCTGGACCAAATGGCTTGCTTCGCCGGTAATATGCTCCAGGTGCTTACCCAAAAAGGGCAAAAGCTGCTCCTGATGTCGACCCGCGCATTCGAGTCGCTAACGCCCAAACAAATTGACCTTTTGGACGATTACGTTACGCTGTTTCACTTTGACCTTTCCACGATTGAAGGACATGGTGGCGGTTCGGCTCGCTGCATGATGGCCGAGGTGCATCTGCCCCTGAAGTAATGCTGCAAAGCACTAATAGGGTCGGTGCAAAAATAATAATGCTTGTACATGCAACTATAGTTGGATCTGTTTGTTATACGACCATGAACAAGACCCCTGAATCGGCAACCTGCAAACCGGATACCCGCTTTAGTGCCTGTTTGCTTTTTTCGGCAAATGCACTGGCTCGGGCCATTACGGCCATTGGCGACGAGGAGTTTGGCCGTTTTGGCCTGTCGTACTCACACGCTTATCTGTTGTGTGAAGTGGTCGACCAGCCGGGCATAACACCCTCACAATTGAGCGAAACACTATACCTGACGCCCTCCACCATCACGCGGCTAGTAGAAAAACTAGAGCAGAAACAGTTAGTCAGGCGTGAATCAGAAGGCAAAAAAACGCTGATTTATCCCAGCCCACAGGGAGAAGCCCTCCGGCCCGCCATTGGCGAAGCCTGGCAGCGGGCGGGTGCCCACTACGCGCAGCTCATTGGCGCAGACCATATTCAAACCTTAACCCAGCACGTGTTTAAGGCGGCACAGGCACTGGGTCAGCAAGGTTAAAAAATTTTCGCTCATAATTGCTTGCACATACAATAATTCATTACAACCATGAACAATCAGGACGAAGCGGTTTGCCTGCCGGTCGGCAAAAACGACCCCAAAACACGAAGCATCTGCCCCGCATCAACCAGTGAGGGCATCACGACACTCGTCAAACAAAAGGAGGGGGCTGACCCCGATCTGTCCGCTACGCACTGGTCCGGTCAACCGGGTCAGGATTTGTTTTTCAACAGCTGGAAGCTCATTTTTTAACATACCCCTTACTCACTATCAGTATGCATTACGTCATTACCGGCTCGATTGGCCACACCGGAAAACCCATCACCGAAGGGCTTGTTCAGGCAGGTCATACAGTTACCGTTATCACCAGCAAACCGGATAACGCGGCAACCATTGAAGCGCTGGGAGCCAAAGCGGCCGTCGGCACTATAGAGGACGCTGATTTCCTCAAACAAGCCTTTGCCGGGGCCGATGCGGTCTATCTGCTGATGCCCTCCAAATGGGGCGTAGCAGACTTGCGGGCCTATCAAAACCAGATTGCCGATAACTACGTTGCGGCCATCCGGGCAAACGACATTCGGTTTGCCGTGTTGCTCAGCAGCATCGGAGCGCACATGGGCAACGGGGCAGGGCCAGTGGACGGGCTACATGACGCTGAGCAAAAATTAGCGCAGGTTGAGGGACTGAACAGCAAATTTTTACGGCCTTCCTACTTCATGTATAACCTGTTTGGCCAGATTGGTATGGTGAAAGGCATGGGTATTATGGGGAGTAACTTCGGCGATAACCCCCTTGTCCTGACGCATACGGGTGATATTGCCGATGTAGCCATACAGGAACTGCTGAATCTGGACTTCACCGGTCACCAGATTCGCTACATTGCCAGCGACGAACGTACCGGCCCTGAAATTGCCAGGGTGCTGGGCGTGGCCGTTGGTAAGCCCGAAACCCCGTGGGTGGTTTTCACCGACGAACAATCAAAGCAGGGTATGATTCAGGCAGGTTTAGACGAGCCTATCGCGATGAAATACACAGAAATGGGTCAGGCTATCAGAGATGGCCGGATGCAGTCTGATTTTTGGGAGCATAAGCCTGCTTTTGGTAAGATTAAACTGGAGGACTTTGCCAGAAATGAGTTTGCCCCGGCGTTTAACGCCTAGAGTAGCTCGTAAACAAGGCTGGTGCTAATCCATTAGTCATCCAGTCTTGTTTACCAAGTATTCTACAACTTTTTCTATCCAATATGGGAACAAAAACCGCCCTTATTACGGGTGCTAACTCGGGTCTCGGACTGGCTACGGCCAAAGCACTGGCACAACGCTCATTCGATCTAATCCTGCTATGCCGTAGTGAACAAAAAGGCCGTGCTGCCCAGGCCGAGGTCCAAAAAGCCAACCCGGCCGTAACGGTAAACTTTTTTACGGCCGACCTGGCCGACCTAGATTCGGTGCGACGCGCAGCCGGACTCATAAACACCCAATACCCTAAACTCGACGTACTCATTAACAATGCGGGCTACTCACCCGCCCGGCTGGAGTTTGTAGACGGTATTGAAAAATCGTTCTATGCCAGCCACATTGGGCATTTCGTCCTGACCAGCCTTCTGCTTGATTCGCTCAAACGGGCCGGAGCCGATGCCAACGGCCCCGCCCGCGTTATCAGCCTGTCGTCGGGAGCCTATTTAGGTGGACGGACATCCCGGTTCTTTCGCCGAATTGAAGATTTGTCGCTAACGTTTGCATACTGCGATGATAAACTGGCCAATCTGCTGTTTGCCAGGGAACTGGCCCGCCGAACGGCCGGACAGGGCGTTGTGTCGTACTCGGTGCATCCGGGGGCAGTGCGAACGGGTTGGGGTACTGATACGCCGGGAATTCTGGGTACGGTGCTCTCGCTGGCCCGACCCTTGATGCGCACGCCCGAAAAAGGAGCGCAGACAACCGTGTTTCTGGCATCTGCTCCCTTAAAGTCCATCGGCGAGCGTAACAACGGTGGCTACTTTAGCGATAGTGCCCCTAAAAAGACTTATAACCCCGATATCACCGACGAGAAAGCTGCCTGGCTCTGGGAGAAAACGCTGCCGTTTGTGTGAGTTTGCCGCCCAACTGACAGCAACATAGAGACGAAGGAAGGGTGACTTACTTCACCAAAGCTACCGACCGTCGATACGTCATTTGGGTGCCATCTGGAAACTGACAGAGAAGCAGGTAGGGGTAGATGCCCGAAAGGGCGGTGTCCCCGTTCGCAAGTTGTCCGTTCCAGATAGGTTCACCAGTAGCAATTGCAAAATTGACGCGACTATACACAATTCCGCCCCAGCGGTCATATACGACAAACTGGGCAACGGTCAGCGAGGGAAAGCCGAAATACACCGTAAATTCATCGTTCAGGTTGTCAGTGTTGGGCGAAAAAGCCATCGGCAGATGAACGTTGTTATCGCAGTCGACGGGTAAACTGACCAGTCGTGTACTGGTGCAGGCATTCCTATCGCGTACCGTTACGGTATAGGCTCCTCCGCTCAGTCCCGGAAACGTATTGTCCGGCTGAAACGTCTGGCCGTCAATCGAGAATGTATATAGGCTGACAGGGTTAGCGGTGGTGACCATAATGGATGCGTTTTGTTGCCCGCAGGCTTCGGGGGTTATGATCAGGTCCGTAATTGTGGGCGTGGTGCTAGCCGCTATGCCGACCGACTGGCTGGTGGTGCAACCCGCACTGTCCTGCGCCAACACGGTATAAGTGCCCGCCTGGAGACCGTCGAACGTGTTGCTAACCTGCGCCGGGCGACCATCGGTGCTAAACCGGATGGGCTCTGCTCCCCCCGAAACCAGCATGGATACCCGGCCGTTGGCTAAGCCACAGGTTGTTGGAACGGCATTGATACTAACGAGGGTTAAGGGTTTCGATGGGGGCAGGCTAACGGTTTTGCTCAGCACGCAGCCACTGGCATCGCGTACCCGCACGCTGTACGTGCCGCCCGGTAGGTTAATAAACCGGGGACTTGACTGGAAAACCGTTTGGTCGATAGAGTAGGCCAGGGGAGCCACTCCGCCCGTAGCCATCACACTCAGTTCGCCATTGGCCAATCCGCAGCGGGGCGGGGTTGTTTTCAGGTCGTCGATCAGCAGGCCTCCTTCAACACTCATCAGTTGACTAGCCGTACAGCCTGCCCCGTCTCGTACCTGAACAGTATACTTGCCACTTTTTAGGTTGGAAAACGTACTGCCTGACTGGAATGTCTTTCCATCGACACTGTATTCAATAGCTCCGCTGCCACCCACGGTAGTCACCGTCAGGCTATTGTCTTGCTGACCACATATTGCGGCTTTTGTGTTGATGTTGGCGATGCCCAGTGAGAACGAAACAGGAAGAGACACGGCTCTGGTAGCTTCGCATCCTTTGGCGTCCCGCACATGAGCGGTATAATTTCCGCCTGGGAGGTTAACAAAGGTAGGCTGGCTCTGATAGGTAACACCGTTAATGGAGTAGGTTAAAGCACCGCTTCCACCCGTGGCCGTCAGGCTTACCGCGCCGGTGGCCAAACCACAGGCAGGTGAGAGAGTTTTCAGATTACTGATGGTAGGCGCTGCGTTGGAAGCCAGCGTAACCGACTGCTCGGACCGGCAGCCGGACGCGTCTTTGACTGCTACCGTGTAAGTGCCGGAGCCAAGATTAGAGAACAGCGGTGTTGCCTGAAAGGCCCCACCGTTGAGGCTGTACTGCCAGGTGGCCAAAGCGCCCGGAATGGCTACGGCAATGGCACCGTTCGGCTGGCCGCAGTCGGCGTTTGTGGTCGTAGCGCTGAACGTCGGATCGACTACTTCGATGGTAATGGGTACAGGTGGGCTTTCGTTTTTATACAGCGTTTGGGTGATGTAAAAGGTAGTGGTCTGGGTTAGGGTTGGGCTGAAGGCATTGCCCGTGGCGAGCAGATTCGTTTTGGCGGCCGATGTGTACCAGCGAATATTTTTACCTGTAACGAGCAGGTTCATTGGGCTGCCTTTGCAGTATGTGGTGCCTGACTTAAGCACAATCCGGTACAACTCAACGGTTCCGCCGGCTACGTCAGTGCAGGTTGTGCCATTGACAATATTTTCGTAGGTACCCGTCAGGCTTTCGTCAACAGGATTATACGTCAGTTTGCCCCGCCAGAAGCAGATATCCTTAACGGCAGTGCTGCCCTTTTCGTCGGCTTCACCAAACGTTACGGTGTTTCCCGTGACCTGCCCCGAAATATAGGCCAGGCCACCAAACAGGACGTTGGGGTTAGCGGTCTGGGCGGTGCCACCGAGCGTACTGCCGGTTTGTGTAAGGGTCATCGTATAATTGAAAATCTCCTGGTTGGGGCTGCTGGGATACGTAACGCCGAGCCAGAACCCAGCCATGCTCTGCGCGAATCCTCCAGATGAAATGAGTCCAAGCGCCAAGGCCAGTACTGTAGTTGTCCGTTTCATCTTACTAATCTAACCTGTAGTGTGTTTGCCTCGCAAAGCTACTGGAATGTTAAGGGCCCGACAATATGGGTGTAAGGCTACTAATTTAAACAATGGTACTCTTGCGAGCAACAAAAATGGCGATTGCCAGGCAGCTATCGCCATTTTTATAACCCACTCTATGAGAACAATTACTGGTTTCGTGCCGCAGCCTGAGCGCTTATGGTTTTGGAAACATATTCAGGCAATTTTGGTGCTTTCTGGCTCAACGGATGAAGATCCGGCAAGGTGAAAAAGAGTTCAGGGCGAAATGGAAATGAAAGATGGTACTAGATTAGTCGGTAATCCATAAAATAGGGTAACAGGTCTGAGTAAACGGTCAGGGTGATTGAGCATACGGCAAACATTTGCCAGAGCCGCTGGGTTGGTAAGACGCACAGAACAAGATAGTATTTTCTACCTGGTATGAAAACAGAACATCAGCGCACGGCCCTGATCACGGGCGCCAACAAAGGAATTGGTCATGAAATAGCCCGTCAGCTGGCCCAGCGAGGATTTGCCGTATTCATCGGAGCCCGTGACATGGTTAAAGGCCGGGCCGCGACTGATGAGCTCTGCCGAGAAGGGTACGAAGCTACATTTATTCATATTGACGTAACGGATCCTGTTAGCATCAAAAATGCGAGCGGTACGTTTTCCCAGAAAGCCGACCACCTGGATGTGCTGATCAACAACGCGGCTGTCTTGGAAGATCATGGCGAAGACATCCTGAAATTAAACGCCGAGATGCTCGACCGGACAATGAAGACCAACGTAAAAGGCCCCATTCTGGTGACGCAGTATTTTTTGCCCCACTTAGCCAAGTCACCCAGTGGCGGGCGCATCATTAACGT